>JAIEPG010000002.1:300000-387128 GCA_019749895.1 Candidatus Babeliales bacterium
ATTTGTAGGATATGTTTTGTTGTGAGGAGATGCAAAAGAGTCAATAATAGAAAAACTATAAATGCCTGAACGTAGCAGTTGGTAGATATCGTAACCGCCGCCAATATAAACAATTTTTTTGTTTTCTTGTGCTGCTTTTTTGAGTTGATTAAGGCAATCAAGATGCCAGCTTTCCCAGCTTTCAAGAGCGAAATGCTTCCATATGGCAACATATAAAAAACGTGCAATTGAATAGTTACTTGAGTCAAGATGCAGGTGATAGCAGGCATCAAAAGTTTCGGGACTAAAGCATAACTCAAACATGCGATTTGCTGCAGCAAGCGAATATGTGAAGCATTCTTGTGGTACGTCTTGCGCAAAAAGCATATCTAAAAGGATAGAATATTTTTCTACGGCCAAACCCGCGCCATGTCCACCATATTCTAGTGATAATGATTCTGGTGTAGACATATCTAGATTACGTAACAAGCTAATAAGTGCAGGATTTCGCCTCTCAAGGCAAGTATAAATAGTGCATAAATTATTATAAAAAACTGGATTAATAGGACGGTCAAAAGGTACGCCTTCCTGGTTGGTGAGTGCGGTAATAAATGGATAGGCTGAATTGAGCGTGACCGCGTGGCACTCGCATTGATGTTCAAAAGCATGTACAAATGCATCGTCAAGCAATGTTGCCATTGTTTCAAGATTGCGATCAGCATAGATTTTTTGTGTTGCAAACAAATTGCCAAATACTTCAGATTCTGTTTTTTGAATACCAACAAGTGTTGCAAAAAAGTTGAGTGTGAGTATGACGCCCACTAACGATAGCTTTATCTTCTTCACTACATTCTCCGTTCTTTTTGAGGGTCAATAACAGAGAAAAGCGTATCGAATGTGGCTGTTTAATGCAACTCAATTTTTAAAGTTAGTTATTTTATTTTCGTTATTTATTCAAGGTCGTCGAGTGGAAACAGTTCGTCTTCATCTTCGACTTTTGTTTGGCGAGTAGGAGTATGAACGCTTCTTACAGGCGTTATTGGCCGCAAGTAATCAATTATTCGTTTAAAATTATTGGCTCTTTTTATGTCACTTTCTGTTTTATAATCTTTGTGTTGATTGTAGCGCTGTGTTGCAATTTCAAGAGGTGTTTGCCCTGCTCCATCAATTTCTGCTCTTTGAGCGCCTTTGTGTACAAGAAATTCAACAATTGCTACGTTGCCGCTAAAACATGCCAGGTGTAAAGGTTGTGAGCGTGAGACATTTTTTGCATTTATATCGCTACCATTGCTGAATAAAAAAGAAATGAAAGCAGCTTCTTCTTCGAGTTTAAAATCTTTAAATGGATTATTGCGTTCACAAATTATATGAAGCAGTGTGTTATGTTTATTATTGAGAGGCATGTTAATAATTTTTTCCAGGAGTTTTTTATTGCATGCTTTTAAAGCTTCAAATTGTTTTTCTCTTGAGTTGTCAGAAAGAGCCAAAAGTAATTGGCTTACTTGCAATACTTCTAGTGATGTGAGAGGTAGTTTCGAGCTTAGTGCGGCAGCATGCATTGGTGTGTTAAGCTTCAACAGGCACCACACAAGTGCAAAAAAACAACCATATTTTTTAGTCATAGCTTTTTCTTTCAAATTATACGTGTGGTTACCGTGGCGTTAGGGGCCTTGCTGGTTTGGCGGGCGTAAAACAGCTTATTATTTTAGCAAACTGGGCAGATCTTATTTTATCGCATTCAGTATCTTGAGTATGGTGTGCTTTTCGCTCACTAGCAATGTTGAGGGGACTTTTTCCGTTATTGTCAGGTTCTTTTTGTGGCGCTTGATGGTTAATAAGTACGCTTACTGTTGTTACGTTGCCACTAAAGCAAGCACAATGCAATGGGTGGCTACCATAGAAATTTTTGGCATTTATTTGGCTTCCGTTATCAAGTAAAAAAATGACTATTGCAGCTTCGTATTCAGGATTAAAGTTAGCGCTGAATGCATCGCGCTTACAGACTATATGAAGTAATGTTTCGCGATATGGAGTGAGTGGTAGATTAATGATTTTTGCTAGAAGTTTGGTATCAAAGTGTTCCAGCATTTTTAGGCAAGCTTCGCTTGAAAAACAAGAGAGATTTGTGACGAGAGTCTTTATGCTTTCTTTTTGTTTTGATTTGAGTTTCAGCTCTTTTAAAACTTCTTCGTTGATGATAGAAGCGTTTGATGCTGCTGCATGAATCAATGAATTGTGCGTCAATAAACTCAGTGCGAATATCAATAAATAACAATAATTTTTTACCATAGTTTTTCCTAAAATTTATAAAATTACGCACAATCCATCACTACAAGAAGAACAGCTTTCCAAATCAAAGTTATCTTGCGCGCTTGTGCCATCGATATCTTTTATTGTTTTAATAGCGCCATTTTTTTCCAAGATATCAATGACGTCTGTGTTTGTGTCGAAGTGATAACGGTATGCCCAGTGTAACGGCGTTTGACCGTTATTGTCTTGGATATTTGGGTTGGCGTTGTGCTTAAGTAGTACCTTGATTATTGTTAAATCTCCACGTTCTGTTGCGTGGTGTAAAGGCGTACAGCCTTGCCTGCATCGTATATTTGGATTGGCGCCTGCGCGGAGTAGTGAATTTACCCAAGAAATGTTTTGTTGGTCGCACGCGATATGAAGAGCTGTTTGTCCTTGTTCATTTTTTGCGTTAATGTCCGTGGAGTTAAAGCCTCGTGTTTCGATTTCTGATTCTTCAATTATTGAGCTTTCTGCTAGTTCTGTTTCTGTTGAGTTTACCAGAGCGTTTGGTTCAAATAAGCAACAAATAATGATAAAAAAAGGTGAATTCATGTTTTTAAAAATGATAGACACCGTTTGTAAAAGTTCTTTTTCTTCTTCTTCTTCTTCTTCTTCTTCTTGAATTGAAATTATCGGCTGTTTTACTGACCCGGACGCCAAAGAATTAATTGCCAAAAAACATAAAACAAATGTGTAGTAATACCGTTTTTTCATGATGGCGTACCTAGATTTTGAGTGATACTTGGATTAGTTGATGCAAGAAGGCCTATAATTTTATAAAGATCGTCACACGGTATTTCTGGATCAAGTTGTTTGTACGCAAGATCGTATGGCGTTAGAAGAGCTGTATTTTTTACGTCGATGATTGCTTTATAAAGAACGAGCAAGTCTACTGTTTTAAACCAACCAAGCCAGCATGCTTGGTGCAGGGGTGTGTCGCCATAACGATTTTGAATGTTTGGGTCTGCGCCGTGTTCTAAAAGAAGCTCAACAAGGTGGGTTTTGCCAAAAGAGCATGCCAAATGCAATGGCGTTTGGCCATAGTTGTCTTGCTGGTTTAGACGGCTACCGGCACCAAGTAAAATATTTACCATCATTGTTTCTGCAGTAACGTTATTTGTTGATTCATTAACCCGAGAGCATGCCAGATGCAGGAGAGAGTGGTCATATTCGTCAAGAAAGGTAATAATGGGGCTAAGTGCTGGGTAAGATACTGTGTCATCGTTTGGGTTAATGATAGCAAATTCTAGCAATGTATTGAGGCATAGCGTGCTGGACTTTGTGGCAATTGTTTGAGCAAGAGCTTGCCATTGTTTTTTTGCTAAGAGAGTCTGCTCTTTTAGTAGTATTTTATGAAAAATGGAACCTCTTGCCTGGATTGGTATAACCTTGCCCACTAGAAGCCATGCGATTAGGAAAAAATAACAATGTTTTTTCATCTCGCACCGCCTTTAGGTTCTAAAAAGCAAAAATAGTTACCACTCATAACATCATTTAAAATTTTTAAGTAAAATTTCAAGATGTTTGGCAATGATAACTATTTTTTGCAAAATTTCTACAGATTTACGAAATTTTATAAATGCGGTGTTTACCAACTTTAACAATCATCCCTTGAGTACAGGTAACTTCAGCCTTAAACTCGGTGATTGTTTGACCGTCAACGTGAACCGCTTTAGATTCAATAAGTCGTTTGGCTTCTGACGAAGTAGTAATGGCGCCTAGTTCTTTGAGCAAGGTAACAATCCACACGGGGCTTTCTATTTTGCCAAGAATGTGGACTTCTTGTGCTTGAGAATAATCTTGTTTTTGAAAAAGACTTTCAAAATTTTGTTGAGCCTCATCTGCTTCTGCTTGGCCCCAGTAACGAGTAACAATACCGTGAGCCATTTGTTTTTTTGCATTCATGGGATGGAGCTTTTCGTGCCATACCTCTTCTCTCATGCGCTCAACTTCTTGCTCAGTTTTGTCTAACAATAAAAGGTAGTAACGCCACATGAGCGTGTCAGAAATTGACATGAGTTTGCCAAAAGCCTGTGTAGCAGGCTCCCATAAACCAATATAATTGCCCAAGCTTTTAGACATTTTTTTAACGCCATCAAGCCCTTCAAGCAATGGCAACGTCATAATAACTTGTGGCTCTTGGCCATACTGTTCTTGCAAATGACGGCCCATTAACAAATTAAATGTTTGGTCAGTTCCGCCCAGCTCAACGTCGGCTTCAAGTGCTACTGAGTCGTATCCCTGAAAAATTGGATAAAACAGCTCATGAAATCCAATAGCAACATTTTCTTGAAGGCGCAGTTGAAAATCTTCACGTTCAATGATGCGTGCCAGGGTTACCTGACCTGCAAGCTTAATCATGTCTACCAGGTTGAGGGTGCCCAGCCATTCTGAGTTGTAGCGAATGATTGTTTTGGCAGGGTCCAATATTTTACCCACTTGTTCAAAATAGGTATGAGCATTGGTTTTAATTTCTTCTTCAGTCATGGGTGGTCGCGTTTTAGAGCGGCCTGAAGGGTCGCCAATGCGGGCGGTAAAGTCACCAATTAAAAAGATAACGGTGTGGCCCAAATCCTGAAATTGACGCATTTTGTTTAAAACGACCGCATGGCCCAAATGAAGGTCTGGTGCCGTTGGGTCGGCGCCTAGTTTAATCTTGAGGGGTTTGTTTTTGGCCAATTTTTTTTTGAAATCTTCTTCTGGAGTAACTTGTATTGTGCCTTGTTTCAAAAATTCAAATGGATCTTTTTTTGTAGTCATGGGGTTCTCGTTTGTGTTAAAAAACTAAGCTTCGTATTATTTGTTCAGCGATAATGATTAATTGTATCAACATTGTGCGGGTTTGTGGCAATAAAAATATGAACAAAAGGAAAAAGATAGAATATTGATACAGCCAGGCAACAACGTGTGGGTAGCGCTTCATGAGTAATGCGGTAACTAGATGGCCGCCGTCAAGTGGCGGAATAGGCAGCAAATTAAAGACGCCCAGCATGATATTTACGTAGGCAGTTGCTTGCACAATGTGTACTAGTGTTAAACCAACGGCTACTGAAAACAGCCTAGCAGGAAAGTATGCTAATGCATAAAAACATACAAGTGCAAATATAAAATTTGAAGCAGGGCCTGCAAAGGCCGTTAAAACGGCATAAAAGCGGGGGTATTTAAAGTTGCGTTGATCAAATATTACCGGCTTTGCCCAACCAATTTTAAAAAGCAGTAAAAAAAGCAGCCCCAGAGGGTCAATATGAGCCAAAGGGTTGAGCGTGAGGCGGCCCTGGCGGCGGGCGGTGTTGTCGCCCAACAGCGTTGCAGCCAGTGCGTGTGAGCATTCATGTACCGAAAGAGAAATTAAAAAAGCGGGAAGCATGATAGCAAGTTGTGCAAAAAAGCCTGCGCTTGGGTTCATCATAATTTTTCCTAAAAGAATAAAAGTAACATAAAAATTTGGCTTACGAAAAAGAACCACATTTGAGTATAACGGTACGACGGTCAATAATACCAGAATCATGATTATTTGGCTCAGAGGGGGGTGAATCGGCAAGCATGACAATAACAAAAACGTGAACAAGAGTGCAAGCACAAGGTGCTTGCTAGCCTGGTAAAAACGGGGGCATTGTCTACGAAATATTGCCAAAAGATGGTTGCCATCAGAGCCGGTGGGAAAAGGAAGCAGGCTAAAAAAAACAATAATAGCATTAGCAAGCGCGCTAGTTGCAAAAATTCCTACCAGGCATGTTGCAACTGGTTTATAAAAAAGATGCACGGGCATAACAAAAATAACGAAAACACTTGTTAAAGCAATCAGAATGTTGCTAGCAGGCCCTGCCAATAGTGTTAGCGCGGTGTGCAAAGCTGGTCGCTTAAAATTTTGAAAATCATTTTGGTTAAAGGCTCGCTGTTTGGCAGGGATCAATAGGTCATATTTACTGGGAACGCATATGAATATATGATTACGTTTTATTGTGCCCCCCAGCAGGTGTGCTGTTTTTTTGTGCGCGCGCCGGTGGATGACGAGAGCAATGACAGAAGAGACAATTATGATAGTCAGTTGCAGCAAAATTTCCAGAAAGCTGGTGTCCGTCATGATTGTTCCTAAAATAAGATACTTATGAAAGAGCCAATCTTATGAAAAACAATGATAACTAAATGTATTGGGAGTGAAACAAGAAATGCCAGAAGCCAGATGCATTTACCGGTTAAGGGGCGCGTTGGTGGGAGTGCTATGAGGAAAAAGAGTACAACTGGGGTCAAAAGTAGGTAGTTGCAAACTCGCACAAAACCTGGTTTGTGTTTTTTGAGCAAGCTGTACAGGTGGTTGCCGTCAGAGCCGGTGGGAAAGGGTAATATGCTTAAAAAACCAATGATTGCATTGGTAATTGCGGTAAGTCCAAAAGCTATGCCTATGCATGTCGCAGCAGATTTAGAGAGAAGGTGCAGGGGCATAACAAGAAGTATAAGCCCGTATAACAAAGCAATTAAAATGCTGATAGCTGGTCCTGCAAACAGGGTTAACGCCGTGTGCAAAACGGGCCGCTTAAAATTTTGAAAATTATCTTGGTTAAATGCTCTTTGTTTGGCAGGTATGCGTAAGTCAGATTTGCCTAGGAAACACATGAAGCTATAGTCACTTTTAATTTTACCGCCCAGTAGGCGTGCCGCTTTTTGGTGCGCGTGTTGATGAATGGCCAATGAAATAAAAAAAACGACAAGCAAAGCAATCAGTTGGGGCCAAATGTCAAAGAAGCTGACGCTCATGATGATCGTTTCTAAAATAACATGCGGAACATGAGCTGCTTGATGGTGCTGCTTGCCATGGCAAGAACTCCCCACCACAGGTCGCTGACTACCGGCATTAAAAAGAGTACCATAACAATAATCAGTGAATATTCTTCAAGCCACTCAACAATGTAACGCTTGTTGTAGGGTAGGCAGTAATGCAAAATGTAGCCGGCATCAAAAGGAGGAATTGGTACCAGGTCGAGCACGCCAAACCAAATGGCAATATCAATAACGCCCTTAAAAATTTCAAGTAACGTGAGTGCTATGTAAGGCGGTAGGCTGCTGAAAGGTACAAACCTGAATAATAAGAAGACGCAAAATGCCAATAGAAAATTGCCCATTGAGCCAGCAAGGCACGTCATGATGCCGCCCAGTTTATAATGTTTAAAATTGCTGTCGTCAATTGGAACATGAATAGTCCAACGCACGCCCAGTGCCAACAACATAAAAAGAAGTAGTTGGCGAGGGATAGTGCCGGTTAGCAAGCTACCAATTAAAAAGAAGAAGATAATAAAAATACTTAAGCCAACAATATCAAGGTGCACCAGTGGGTTTAAGCTCAAAAAGCCGTGACGTTTTGGCGTGTTGTCTCCCATGCAATAAGCTATTAATGCTTTAAAAAAACCGCGAAAGGTAAAAACAAGAAGAAAGATGGGGAAGAGGAGTGCTAGTTCGTTTATCAAGCCCAAAAAATATGGTGTTACCATTTGTTATGCCCTAAAAAATCAAAGTGCCGCATTATACCTTCAAAACTCAAAGATTAAGCAAGTTTGGCTTGATGGTCAAATATCTTGCAAATAACGCAGATCTTCTTTTTATTCGACATCTTCTTTTTTTGGATTAGAATTTTCGGTAGAGAGCAAGGGCCCAATGAAGAGCTTGAGTAAAACAAGGAGAAGATGCAATGACGAAGAGTAAGAAAAAAAATGATCATATTGTTGATCAGGTTAATGTTTCTGCCGCTGGTGACGCTGTTAACAAACGAGAGCTGACGTTATGGGAAAAAATTTTGCCCCCCGCTATCTTGAGTCTTATAACGCTTATTATTTATGCCCCTTCGCTCAGCTACCCCTTTCAGTTTGATGATATCGCTAATATTACCAAAAAGTTTGCCATTAGGTTTGACAATCCCTTAGGTCGCTGGTGGACAAATTCGCGTTGGTTTGGCGACTGGTTAAACACGCTCAATTTTCAAATTGGTCGATTCGATCCATTTTCTTATCGCTTGTTCAATGTGATGATTCATCTTGCAACTGGTGCGTTTGTATTCTTTTTAGTCTTAAGCTTGTGTCGGCAGATTAAGGGTTTTTTACACAATAACGCGTTGCTGATAGCCACCGCAACATCAGCACTATTTTTGTTGCATCCGGTTCAGTCGCAAACGGTAAGTTATGTTATTCAAGCCCGTATTGAGGGTCTTGCAACGCTTTTCATTGTTGCAACTATAACATTTTTTGTGCAGGCATTTACGACAAAAAATACAACAAATCGTTGGCTTTTTTTAGCGTTGTCTTTTGTGATTGGATTTTTTTCCTGTGGGACCAAAGAAATTGTTATTGTGCTGCCGATTTTATTAATTATTACTGACTGGTTTTTTGTTGCACAACAACAGTGGTCAAGTTTTAAAAAACGCTTGTGGGTGCATGCACTCTTTACCGTTTTTATTATTGGTTTAATGATGCACTATTTGGGTGTTGGTTTTGCCAAGCAGGTTGTTTCGCTTGATACTGCTACGACTAACAATCGTGGTAATGTGTTGACGGTAGAGCCATTGGACGATATTACGCCGTACATGTTCTTTATTTCTGAATTTAAAGTTATTTTGCACTACTTGTTTATTTTCTTGGTACCGCTTGGTATTAGTGTTGAATATGATTGGAAGTTGGCTAAGGGCTTTTTGGCAATTGATTCCTTTTTTCCATTTTTAGCACTCCTTGCCATTGCGGCCTACATTCTTTGGGCAATGGTAAAAAAACGTCATACGTTTGTTGCGTACGGCCTTACTTGGTTTTTGGTATCAGTAGCACCCCGCTCTAGCTTCTTTCCGTCGCCAGAATTGGTTTGCGATTATAAAACCTATCTAGCTTCAATTGGCATGCTGTTTATCATGAGCGTGGGGCTGGCGTATGTGCTCAATAAAGCTGGTGCGTGGGTTCGATCAGCCGACTTTTTTAAACAATTTGCCGGTAAAAGTTATGCGCGAGAATTTAACATCAGTTTAGTAATGTTAGCATTAGTTTGTGTTCCATATAGTGTGGGCACTGTATTTCGTAATCAAATTTGGCGCTCTGCTGTTGATTTTTGGGAAGACAATGCAAAAAAAGCTCCTGGCAAGGCGCGTGTTCACAACAATCTTGGTGTTGCGTATTCTGAAGTAGAAAAGCTTGACGAAGCAATACTTGCTTATAAAAAAGCAATCTCAATGGACCGGCATTATCAAGATCCACTGAGCAATATTGCCGTTGCTTATTCAATGAAGGGCGAGATTGACAAAGCAATAGAATCATTACGTTCTGCAATTCAAATTTGTCCAAACTACGCAGAAGCATACAACAATATTGGTTCGTTGTTGTTGCAAAAAGAAGAATTTGATGATGCTGAACGTGCGCTTAATTTCGCATTACATTTGCGTCCTTACTATGGCAAGGCGCACTACAACCTTGCGCGGATGTACGAAATAAAAAATAATGAAGAAAAGATGTGGTATCATTTAAAGCAGGCAACGTTGGGTGATTTAGATGTTGCTGAGGTATTTTTTAAGCTTGGATTGATGGGTTTGAAGTTACAAAAATATGACGAAGCGGTACAAGCACTTGAAACAACCTTGGCGCGCGGTATGCAAAATGAGCAGGTCTGGTTTAATTTGGCCAATGCTTACTTTATGGTTAATCAATTTGATAAAGCTGAGTCTATCTTTTTACGTTTAGTACAAAGCAATCCGCTGGACAAGCGCTATGTTTATAATTTGGCAGAAACGCATTTTAGTAAAGCTGAATATGAAAAAGCGTTAGGCTTGTTCAAAAAATCTACGACCTTTACAGACCCGTTGCCGCAGGCATTTTTTAGAGTTGCCAAGTGTTTTGAAATGCTCAAGCAAAATGATTATGCAAAGGGATATTTGAATGATTTATTAACACTTAAATCTGACGATAATTTTAAAAATGCCGTGAATACAGAACTTGCTCGCTTGTCGTTACAAGAAAAAATGATTGAAGGTAACGGCTCGGTAAAATTAGAAGATATTAAGCAAGCGGCGGCGCAAGCGTCTCGATCTGTTGCGTAGTGAAGAACGTATGAGAAGTTAGAGGGAGAAATGCAATGAACAAAACGAATAGTTTTGAAACGATCAAAAAATGGGCTCTGCAGCCAGGCATTATTATTCCAACTTTGTTAGCGCTGGCTACATTTTTATTTTATCAAGCATCATTGTGGTACGGATTTGTTTTTGATGATTTACCAACCATAGTTGAATATTTTTATGTTCGTGTTTTTGATCCTGCTAAGCAATTTTTTGCAAACTCGCGGTGGGTGTCGCGTATTTTAAATCAATTTACGTATCATTACTGGCAAACCGATCCGTTTGCTTATCGTATTTTTAATCTTTTTTTGCACATTACTATTGGCATAATGATTTTTGCATTATTGGTAATGGTATTTAAAGATTTGAAAAAGAATGACTTTTTGCAGCGTAATGCTTATCTGTTGGCAACGTTGGTGAGCGGTCTTTTTTTGCTGCATCCGGTACAAACGCAAACAGCGACTTATATAACACAAATGCGCCTTGAAGGCTTGGTAGTTTTCTTTACTTTTGCCGTGTTGCTTACCTTTGCCTTGGCGGTGAAAGCAAAAAGCCGAAATGCGCAAATTGGTTGGTATGCGTTTTCGTATGTATTAACCGCTTTTGGTGTTGGTACCAAAGAAGCCATTGTTGTGCTGCCGGTACTTACTATGCTGTTTGATTGGTTCTTTTTGGCTGAAGGTGATTGGAAGCAATTTGTAAGCCGTTGGTACATTCATGGCATGTACTTTTTGATAATGCTTGGTTTGTTGGTAAAATTTAACATCATCAGAATTAACTATCTTTCAACGGTTACGGTAACGCCTCTTGCCAACAATCGTGGTAATGTGCTTACTGAAGCGGTGGCTGAAAAAATAACCCTTTTCCCCTACTTTATCTCTCAATTTAAAATTATTTTGCATTATATTAAGATTTTTTTCTGGCCGTTTGATTTGTCGTTTGATTATGATGTGCGTCTTTCAAAGGGCATTTTTAATCTAGATGTCTTTGTGCCCTTTTTGATATTACTTTCACTAGCTGGGGCTGCATTACGTTTGTGGTGGCAAGATAAAACTAATGTCATTAGTTTTTGTATTGCATGGTTTTTTATTTCTATTGCCCCGCGCGCTAGTATTTTCCCTTCAACAGAATTGGTGTGTGACTACAAAACGTATCTTTCTTCTTTTGGTGCTATGCTTTTAATTGCTGTTGGTTTTGCACATTTAATTAAAATGGCAACCAGCTCGTTAACCAAAGAAAAAATGCAAACGTATAGCATTGGTATGGTTAGTGCATTGGTTGTATTAATGGGTTATGCAACGCAAACCAGAAATGTAGTGTGGAGTTCAGAATTAGCATTTTGGAAAGATGCGAGCGAAAAATCGGGTAAGGCACGCTGTTTTAATAATCTTGGTACGTCTCTTTACACTATTGGCAAAACAACCGAAGCCGTTGAAGCTTTTAATATGGCTATAAAAAAAGATAATTGGTACGCAGAGCCGCATATTAATTTGGGTTCAATTTATCAAAATCAAGGCGATAACGACAAGGCGTTCGACCATTACCGCCAAGCAATTGAAATTGGTGAAGGGCATCCAGAATTGTTCCACAATCTTGGTATTTTGCATTACACCACTAACAACCTTGAAGCAGCAGAGATATGCTTTAAACAGGCCCTTGAGTTGCGTCCGTACTATAGCAGAGCACATATTACGCTGGGTAAAATGTATCAGCAACAAAATCGCATGACTGAGGCTGCTCAGTCTTTTGAAGCTGCACTCAACGGTGATTATCAAGATCAAGAGACGCACTATTTGTGTGCTGCTTCTTTTTATAGTATTGGTAATTATGAGCGTGCTGTTCAACTCTTGGAGTCAATGGACAAAAACTACCAAGATGTTGCTACTTTGTTGGGCGGTTCGTATTACAGTTTAGGCAAATATCGTGAAGCGGCCGAACACTTTGGTCTTGCCTTCAAACGCAGCAATGGAGACATTGGTTTGTGTTATAACTATGCTCAAGCATTGCTTCACGCACACAATTATGAAGAAGCATTGGCTATGTTTAAACTGTGCAATGAAAAAGATCATGAAAGCTTCCCATACTCGCAACTTCATATTGCCAAGTGCTTGAACGAGCTTGGTCAGCGCACACAAGCTGCCGACGAATTGCGTCAACTTGTTGCAAAAACTAAGCATGATAATGTAAAACAAGATGGCATGAGCTTAATGAAAGAAATTGGGTTGGCATAAACTATTTGTAAGTTAAAAATAAAAAAAGGGCTCTCGTAAAAAGAGGGCTCTTTTTTTTTATGTGTGCGCTATACTTTTACTTTGGTTAAGAAGTTAATTAAGTTAAAAATTTGAGGTGTTGCATGATAGAAGAAGTACGGTTGTGGCCAAACAAGTTGCGTGATGGCCTTGCATGTGCGCAAACATTTATTAAGCAATTTGGCAATAAGCTGCCTGGGCGGGTACACACAGTAGCTTTTGTTGGCATGGGTGGTTCCGGTATTGTAGGCCGCATGCTCAAGCCTTTTTTAGACCAAGCTGGTGTTGCGTCAACCGTTATTGCCACTTCGATATTGCCTACGTACCTTGATAGGGCACTTATTGTGGAGGAATCAGACCCATTTGCCTCCCCTTCTTTTTCTATGCCGCTAATGTTTGCTTACCAAACACTTGCTGTAGTCATTTCCTACTCCGGCAATACCTGGGAAACGCTTGATGCTTTGGAGCAGCTGATTGCAAAAAAGGTTCCCACGCTGGTTATTACGCACGGTGGTCGGGCGCTTGAGCTGGCAAAAAAACATGGGCTGCCTTACGTTGTGGTTCCAGAGTCTAAAACGCCGCGCTCGGCACTTGGTACCTTTTTGGGCTTTTTTATGGCCCTTTTTGAGTACCAGGATTTGTTAAAAGATGGTAAAAAAATGGTTGAGGGCTTTATTAGCCACGCTGAAAAAAATCTGCCCATTTTGACTGAAAAGTCTTATTTTGATGATTTTTTAGCAGCTGTTGGTAATAATGAATTTTTCCATATTTGGGGAGTTAGTGGAGAGAGTGAGGCTTTTGCCTACCGTGCCCAGACTCAATTTAATGAAAACGCCAAGGTTCATGCGGTAAGTTCGGCCTTTCCTGAGTTGTGCCATAATTTGATTGTTGGCTTTACCCAGGCACAAAAAGCCCCTTTTGTTCTATTTTTCTACACTAATTTCTTGTCAGAAAACCTCAAAAAAGCCGTTTTAGCCACGGAAGAACTTATGCAGGAATGCCGGGTTAATCTTTACAAACCGCCTATTTTGGGCGATACTTTGAGTGATCAGTTGTTTAACATGGTTTTATGGGCTGATTGTGCGTCCTATTATCTAGCGCAAAATCGAGGCATTGAAACTGCTCCGGTCCGTTTAATTGACGCACTCAAAAAAAAGCATCAGCAAAAAGGCATTATTGTATAAAAGCGAGGATTACAATGAAACAAGGTATTCACCCAGAAATTAACGAAGTAACTGCTCATTGCGTATGCGGTAGCACATTTCAAACAATAACAACATCAAAAGATCTTGATGTCGATATTTGTTCACAATGCCATCCGCTTTTCACTGGCGAGCAAAGATTTGTTGATACCGCTGGTCGTATTGAAAAGTTCCAACAACGTTACGACAAAACAAACAAAAAACGATAAGAGCGTCACGCTTATATGTTAGATTGGAATGCAATACAAGCTGAGTATGATCAGCTTGTTGGAAAACTTTCTTCTTCTTCGGTTGCCCCAAAAGAGCGCATAGAACTTCAACGTCGCGCTTCACAGCTTTCAGGCTTACTCAAGTTGCATAAAGAAATTGAAGCACTTGAGCAAACTATTGCTGAAAATGAGCAACAAGCAGCAAACGAAGAAGGTGAGCTCAAAGATCTTTATTTGGAGGAAATTGAAGAATCCAAAAAACAGGTCAAAGAACTTACTAAGGAACTTGAAGACATTCTTTATCCAGCAGACGAGCACGATAGCCGTTCGGTTTTTCTTGAAATTCGGTCAGGCGCTGGCGGACAAGAAGCCGCGCTTTTTGCCGCAGACCTGTTCCGCATGTATTCCAACTATGCCCTGACCAGACATTGGACCATGTCGATTGTTGAAGCAAACGATACCGACATTGGCGGGTACAGTAAAATTGTTGCGCATATCAAAGGCAAAAACGTTTACAAATACTTTAAGCATGAGTCTGGTGTGCATCGCGTGCAGCGCGTTCCAAAAACTGAAACCGCTGGTCGTGTTCATACTTCAACGGTTACTGTTGCAGTAATGCCCGAAGTTGAAGACGTTGAAGTGAACATTGAGCAAAAAGACTTGCGTATTGATGTGTACCGTTCAACTGGTGCTGGTGGGCAGCACGTTAACACGACTGACTCGGCCGTGCGCATTACGCATATTCCAACCGGCGTTGTTGTTTCGTGTCAAGATGAGCGCTCTCAAATTAAAAATAGAGCGCGTGCTATGAAAGTTTTGCAGTCGCGTATTTATGAGGCTGAGCGTGAGAAGCGCGAAGCTGAGCAAAGTGCGCAGCGCAAAGAACAAATTGGTTCTGGTGATCGTTCAGAAAAAATTCGTACCTATAATTTCCCTCAAAATCGTATAACCGACCATCGCATTGATGTCACGCTTAAAAAGCTTGATTTGGTGATGGACGGTGATCTTAATGACTTGCTCGAGCCACTGATCGACTGGGATCGTGAGCAACGACGCAAGAAAAGTTCCATCGACTAAAACGCTTTATTCTTTTCTAGAACCTTTCAAATTTTTCGGCTATAGTACCAAAACTTGTGTAACTATAGTACTAATTTTTATGAGAGGATTGCTTATGTTTGGTATCGTCGAATTTTTGATGAAAGATAATCATTATATCAGTATCATCGGTATTTTTGTCATTATTGGCGTTGCTTTTCTCTTCTCAAAAAATAAATCAAAAGTTAGTCCCCGCTTAGTTGCAAGTGCTCTTACGATGCAATTTGTGTTTGCATTTTTCATTTTGAACACCAGTCTTGGCAGAAATATTTTCTTGGCAATATCACATGGTTTTCAAGCGCTGTATCAATTTGCCGACGAAGGTGCACGTTTTGTTTTTGGTAACCTGGCAGACATTCAAGGGCCATGGGGTATGGTTTTTGCCATCAAAGTTATCCCAACCATTATTTTCTTTGGTGCGTTGATGGGTTTGTTGTTCCATCTGGGCATTGTACAAATTTTTGTTAAAGGATTGGCAATTGTGATTCGCCCAATTTTGGGAACCTCTGGCGCTGAAACACTTTCAGTTGCTGCCAATAGCATGCTTGGCCAAACCGAAGCGCCCTTGCTTATCAAGCACTACTTGCCAAAAATGACTTCATCAGAAATGTTGCTGGTCATGGTTGGCGGTATGTCGCACTTAAGTGGCTCGCTGTTGGCCGTTTATGGCAGCATGGGTGTGCCAATCGAACACTTACTCTCTTCAACCATCATGGCCATTCCTGGTGCTGTTTTGATAGCAAAAATTCTGATACCAGAAACTGAAACGCCAGAAACAATGGGCGGCAGTGAACTCAAACTTGAAATTGAAACCAAAAATTCGCTCGACGCAATTTCGCGGGGCACAACTGATGGTTTAAGCCTGGCGGTTAACGTTGGCGCTATGCTGATTGCGTTTATTAGTTTGATGGCGCTGGTTAACACCATTTTGGTTTCAACGGTTGGCATGTCGCTTAACGATATTTTTGCAAAAGCATTTTATGTTGTGGCGTTCTTTTTGGGTATTGCACCAGAAGACCGTTCACTGGCTGCAAGCTTGTTGGGACAAAAAGTGGTGATCAATGAATTTGTTGCGTATGCAACGTTTACCGGCTCTGAAATGCTTGAGCGTTCACGCGCTATTATGACTTATGCGTTGGCCGGTTTTTCGAACTTTTCTTGCATTGGCATTCAAATTGGCGGTATTGGTGCTATCTGTGCAAGTAAGCGCACTATGTTGACCAAGCTTGGTTTGTTGGCGCTTTTGGGTGGTATGCTGACCAACTTACTTAATGCTGCTATTGCAAGCTTGTTTGTTTAAGATTTAATTTTTTAGTATTTTTAACGGGTCTGGCGTTTTGCCAGGCCCTGTTTTTTAGGCGTTTTTGTCTAGAATAGGCTTTTTTAGGGCCTAAAAGTGCCTTCAATAAAAACGTTTTTTGTGTTATTCTGAAACTTAATAGGTCTTAATGGGGGTCCATTTTAACACGCGAATACCGTATGAAGATTGCAGTTTTAGTCTCTGGCGGGGTAGACAGCTCCGTAGCCTTGGCGCTTCTCAAAGCACAAGGACATGATGTTACCGCTTTTTATCTTAAAATCTGGCTCGAAGATGAGCTTGCTTATTTGGGCGATTGTCCCTGGGAGCAAGATCTTGCTTACGCTCGTGGTGTGTGCGAACAGCTAGAAGTCCCGCTTGAAGTAGTGCCACTGCAAGAAGCTTATTGGAGCAAGGTAGTTTCTTATACTATTGCCGAAGTTAAGGCCGGCCGCACGCCAAGTCCAGATTTGATGTGTAATCAACTCATAAAATTTGGTGCCTTTTTTGATACGTTGGATCCAAGCTTTGAAAAAGTTGCAACCGGGCACTATGCTCAGGTTGAAGAAGTTGATGGGCGCTTTGTACTCAAAAAAGCACAAGATCCTGTTAAAGACCAGACCTATTTTTTGTCGCAACTCAGCCAAGCGCAACTTGCGCGCATTTTGTTTCCAATCGGCCATTTACCAAAAGCAGACGTGCGTGCGCTCGCGGCAGAGTTTAATTTGCCAACGCAAAGTCGCAAAGACAGTCAGGGTATTTGTTTTTTGGGCAAAATAAAGTTTAGTGATTTTGTAAAACATCATCTTGGTACAAAAAAAGGTGATTTGATAGAATTTGAAACGAATCAAAAGATTGGCGAGCACGAAGGCTTTTGGTACTACACCATTGGCCAGCGCAAGGGCATAGGCCTTTCGGGCGGTCCTTGGTTTGTGGTGTCAAAAGATACTGATCGCAATCTTGTTTACATTTCAAAATGTTATTACGAACCCGACAAACAGCGTAACAGTTTTGAAGTGCATCATTTTAATTGGCTTTCTGGTAAACCGGCAGATCTTACTGGTTTAAATCTTAAACTGCGCCACGGTGAGCTTTCGTACATGTGCTCAGTAACGTTTCTTGATAGCCACCAAACACGCGCGTTGGTAGTTATTGACGGTCAAGACCAAGGCATAGCGCCCGGTCAGTTTGCGGTGTTTTATCAGGGCGATGTTTGTCTTGGTTCGGCAACTATTTGCTGATATCCCCTTTTTCTTTCTTTTTTCTGCCCATTTTTTATAAGCTTATCGAAATGTTTGTTATGTGGCGGGGAGAGGAATGTTATGAAGATTCGTTTCGCTAAAACTCTTTGGTTGTGTGCGCTCTTTTTTGCGTTGTCTCGTGGTGTTTGCCCAACAGCGCTTGATGACTTGGGCACTGCTTTAAATGCTTTAAAAACTAAGCTTGCTCAGTTGTCTCAAGATTTGTTGGTCATGAATCAAGCTTTTTTGCTTGCTGCTTTGCGCGATGTTGCCGACGGAGAGCGAAAAATTTTTAATCGAACATCAGTGCCTCAAAGTTATGATCAATGTGGTTACTACGCTGCTATTAACGGGGCTATGATGTGGCAAGAGGCCTTTAATAATCCTGATGTGCCGGCAGATGCTTTGACGCGTAACGCCCCGGCCAGGTGGAAAGCTGAAGCAGAAGCTTTATTTGTTCAGTACGGGACGCCGGTTGCTGATGCGTCAGCCGCCGTTGATGCGTTTAGGCAAAAACTGATTAGTGTTAATTTTTGTAAACCTGGAGAGATGAAGGCTTTTGATGCACATTTGCTTAAATGTTTTATAACATTTGGCTTGCTAAAACAAGAGCTTGAGCAAACTAAAAAAGTTGAGTACGACCAAATTATTGCTGAATTAGCAACACAAACCAAAGAGAGCTTGCAACATAGTCCCACAAAAAATTGGACGTTTGGTGCGCGAGGCTTTTTGCGGTTTGCCCAGGGTTTAGATAATATTCTTAAAAACAATCTTGCAGCTGCTGCTGAGTACTACTGGCCGGTTGGACCAGTAGGTTCTTTATCAAGTCGCGAAAGTTTTTATCTGCTGGCGATGATGCTAAAAGATGACGACGTAATAAAAAGATTGCTTGATCCTGTTCCAGACCCAGGGCACTATTTTTGGAAAATGACCGATAGATTTTTTCTATATCCTTGCATGCAAAAAGTTTATCAAACGCAGACCAAGGGCGATTCAGGGGCAGGTATTAGTACGCAGTACCTTCAAGCTGGAAATTATTGGCAAGCTTTTTTAAAAGAAAAATTTCCACATTTTATTAGAAATATTCGTAAGTTCCGGCAAGATGGCTCACCGCAGTTTATTATGTATAATCCTAACCAATCTCATTGGACGGTTATGATTATGACAACTAAAGGCCTTTTCTGTTCTGATTCGATTGGTGGGGTTGTTGCCGATCCAGCTCAAAAAGTTACCAACAATGCTCAAAAGAATATTGTCTATGATCTTTTTACTGGTCGTGGGCCGTATGCTGACTTGGATGCTATTGAGGCTGGCTTGCAGGCGCGCGCATTGGCAGAAGGTGTTGTGCCGGTACTATAAATTATTGTTTCAATTTGAAATTTTTTTATACATTTTAAAATTGTTTAATTTCGTAGTATACTCAGCAATCTAGATCAATCTTTCACTACTATCATTATTTTGTGTACACGGATTTTAACCAAAACAAAAGCATGAAAATTAAACCGCATCGTTGGCAACGACGATTTTACAATCATCATCGTGACAGTATTTGGCAGCATGTGCTGAGCATGGCCCGCACTGTTGTTCATTTTTTAAAAGATAAATTTTTATCGTTCAACAAAGATTTACCAGTTGCTTTTGCTGAGTGGCAATGTGCAAGCGCTCCAAAAGAGCGTAGTGCCCAACCAATTATTACCTGGATTGGTCACGCAACTTTTTTGATTCAGATTGGTGATCTCAACATTTTAACCGATCCGGTATTTTTTGAAATTTCAGCACTCACGCCACGCTTGGTACCGCCTGCGTTAACCATTGAGCAGTTGCCGCGTATCGATTATATTGTGATTTCGCACAATCATCCCGACCATTTAGACAAGCGGAGCATACAAGCGCTACGCCATCACAACGCAACTATTTTGACACCACTTGGCAATAAATGTTTGCTTGAGCAGTGGGGTTTAACCAACGTTGTGGAAAAAGATTGGTGGGAGGCAGAATCACTTAATGCGTACAATCTTTCATTCCATTGCCTGCCAGCAGCACACTGGTCAGCGCGTCATGCGTTTGATTTTAACAAAGCCCTGTGGGCAAGTTGGATGATTGAGCATAATGGCTTTAAGATTTATTTTGCCGGCGACACGGCATACTCACCCCACTTTAGTTTGATTGCAAAATATTTTTCTTTAATTGATATTGCGCTTTTGCCCATTGGTCCCAACGAGCCGCGCCACATTATGAAAGGTTCGCATGTCAATACCCAGGAAGCGGTGCAGGCGTTTTTAGATTTGGGCGCGCGTCATTTTATCCCCATGCACTGGGGCACTTTTAAAGCAGGTACCGATACTTTTAATGGCCCTCTACTTCTTTTGCAAGAATTATGGCAGACTCATGCTGGAGCGTTGTTAAATAAAACGCTTCATGTGGTAAAGTTTGGAGAGCCACGCGTTTTTTAGTCTTTTGCTTCCTTCTGCACCCTATCCTTCGACCCTTCGAGACAGAACTCTACGAGTTCTTCCTCAGGGCAGGCGGGAAGGGCCTTTAGTCCCGAGCTTGACGAGGGATCAGGACGAACGGGCTACGAAGGACAAGAGGCGTAGTGGGCAGTTGAATAAAGTATCATATCCGCCGTTCGTCCTGAGCTTGTCGAAGGATTTGAACGGCACCCTTGGTCTAAATAAAGGGCGTAGTATGCTGTTTCTTGTATTTTTTTTCATCGATTTTTTTTGCTTTGCGTTAGCCAAGCAATGGCTTGTGTCTACTCTTTTGGTTCATCTTTTTAGCGTTACGTTTGACTGCTGCCAGCGCAAAGAGCTGAGCGTGCAATGGTGGTTTTCGTTAATCTTTTTTTTGTTACAAGACTGCTTTTTGCACGGACGCTTTGGTTTAGCTCTTTTATACCTGCTGCCGCTCTTTACTCTTGCTTTGGTTATAAAAAAAATGGTTCGAGGCAATGGGGAGCTGGCGGTACCAGCATTGGCAGTTTTGGCCCTTTTGGCCGACCAATTTTTAGTAAAAAAGCTTATTTTAGGCCAAAATGTGAGTTTGCTGGTGATCTTTGCAAAGATCTCTGCTACACTATTAGTAACATATTTGATTCTTTTGGGTATGTGGGGCAATCGCTCCGTGCAGGCCTTGCTTGCGCGTGAGAGGAAAGTCTGGACTCCAAACAAGAGAGGTGCCTCACGAGAACATGGTTTCAAGTGAGGGGGGCGTAAGTCCACGGAAAGTGCCACAGAAAATAAACCGCCTTTAAAGCAATTTAACGGTAAGGGTGAAACTGTGCGGTAAGAGCGCACGCTTGAGTGCAGTAATGTACTCTCGAGGCAAACCCCACCTGGAGCAAGACAGAGCAGCAGATGACGAGTTTCTTGTTCTTACATATCTGCGGGTTAGTCGCTTAGATAGATGGTTGCTACTTTGACAACGCGTTAACGAACGGTCAGAGTACAGAATCCAGCTTACAAGCAAACCCAAAAGAAACATCTATGGATAATCGTGCCGCACTGAACAAAAAGTGCGGCTCTTTTTTTACCAGCGAGTGTGCACGCTATGAAGATTTTCAAACAGCTTTCTTATTATATCTGGGCTCTGCCCTTCATATTTTTTGTTTTGGGTTATACCGTTGCCTATTTTTTTATGCAGCAAAAAACGGTAGAAGTGCCTAGTGTGATGGGTTCAAACGTGCAAGAAGCAGTGAGCGTTTTGGCTCGCCAACAGCTTGCACTGCGGTTGTTGGCAGAAAAAGAAGATGATCAATTTCCTGAAGGTACTATTTTGCAGCAAGCGCCAGCGGCCTACCAGCGTGTGCGCCCCAACCAACAAATTTTTGTAACGATTGCTAAAAAGCCGCCACAAAGTTTAGCTCCCGATCTTTTAAATAAAGATAGCCTTGCTCTTGAACGCCAAGCAGCCCAAGCAAAAGTAACTATTAAGCAGGTCTTACTTGCCAGTCGCTATCCAAAAAATGCATGCTTTGCGCAGTCAGTAAGCCCTGGTCAGCCACTTGATCGGCTCAAAATGACGGCGTATATTTCTGCTGGTGACGATGAGCTGGTGTTGATGCCTAACGTTGTTGGCCTGACGCTTGTTTCTGTTCAAGAGTTTTTTAAACGTTCAAATATTGATGTTCAGGTTGTTGGCCAAGATGCTCAGCCAGTTGTTCAAGAGCAATTAAAAATTGTTGAACAAAAGCCAATGGCTGGAACTATAGTAGATCTTACCAAGCTCAAGCAAGTTCATGTGCAAGTTTGCTATTCATAGAACTCGCTGTCACATTGTTCACTATCGTCATTTGTTTTGATGCTTGGCAGTTTTAATTGCTCAGCAAGATTTGTTGTGATGCAGCCCATGAGGCCTAAGAAAATCTCGTGGATTATTTTTTCTGAAAGATTGGGATGTCCCTGACGTAGTCCTTTAACTATTGTTTCGTACTCGGTGATAATTCGTGCATCCTGTTTTAACGGCGACATGTTTTTGTAAAGATTGAGCACAAAGTATGTAATAGTATTTTGTGTATCTTTATTGGAAAGTAGAAGATTTTCAAAAATGAACTTTGTTAGGTAGCTCTTTGCATCGAGTTGAGCTCCTGAGAGTCTGAATATGCTACTTTCTTGCCTTGAGGGGCTACCACAGGCAGTTTGGGCTTGTGTTGGTAGCATAAGAACAAGCAAGAGTACACAATGTTTTATCATACTGTTCCTTTATAATATTCACACTATTTTCTTTATTTATAAAAATTTGATACAAAGCATAAAAAATGGGCATTTGCTGTTATTTCTTATCACGTGTTGTAATTTTTTTATATCAAAACCTAGCATGTAAAGTAGTGTTTTATGAATATTGAGTTCCAAAGTTGTCCGGTCAATATCCTGATGAAAGCGTGGGCAAGTTGTTGCAATAAAATTCAAATAGGTAGAACAGATAAGAACCTTGGGATTTTCAATTCGTGCGTAATAGCGAGCAAGGCGTGTTTTTGCGTAAGTAGAGATTTGGCAAAGTTCTTTTTTGTTTATTTTGCTTAGCTTGGTTGTGGTACCATCACAATTTTTAATAATAACAGTATTGTTGCCAGGTATCTGTTCTTGGATAAAATTAGCTATCAATTTAACATATTCTTGTTTGATTTCTGGACTGCATGTTTCAATGTTGTAAAGACCTTCTGCTGAGCCATAAAGTGCTGCTGATGAAAAAAGAAAAAGAGAAAAAAAGAGTTTAGAGAGTTTACTCTTCATGAACTTCCTTATCTGGATAAAGAGCGCTGAGTATTTTTTTTGCTTCTACTTCAATCTTAGCAATGTTCTTATTCATTGCGTGCATCAATGTTTTGTGAATATTGAGTTCTATGCACTCCTGATCTTGGTGATGCGGTGCAATGAGCTTGGGAGTTGTTTTGGCAAAAGCTTCATATTTTTTGGTAAGATTTTCTTTAGGCAATAAAGGCTGATGAAGTAAGTTGTTGTAGATTCGTACTTCTTCAGGAAGGTTTTTATGCATTTGGTTTGCGCGCAGCAACGTTGCTGCTGTTAGTGCGTCTTCGGTGATATATGCTAACCAAAATTTGTTTATGCCCTCAACGTCTCGTTCTTCTCCCTGCCAGTTGCGCAGTGTGACGGTATCTTCGCCTCTCACATGGTTTTGAATAAATTGAAGAAGTGAAAAGAAGTAGGCATCTTGTACTTTTTCAGAGCTCGTTTCAATGTTGTTTTCGTTGTTGACGGCAGCGCTATAAAGTGCTGTTGAGGAAAAAATTAGAACTGAGAAAAAAAGTGTTGATAGTGTGCGGTTCATGAGTTTCCTTGTTCTTTCTATAAATTCATTTGATGTAATTATCTTTGCAGTTGGTCATCAACAATCGCACTGAGCATTGTTTTCGCTTCTCTCTCAATGCAGCCAATATCTTGTCCCATTGCGTTTATCAAGGTTTTATGCAGATTTAATTCCACGCATTCTTGGTTTTGGTGGTGTTTGGTAACCAGCACAGGAATTGTTTTGGCAAATCGTTCATAGGTTGCGATTTTCTCTTGCCCACGCAATGTGACAAAACCTTGCACAAGGTCTTCTAGATGTGGTGAAACTTCTCTAGTTATTTGTTTCATTCTGATGCAAGCAGCTGCTGTTTTTGCGTGGCTTGTCATGAACATTAAGACTTCTTTGTTTATACCATCAAGCTCTCGTTCTTCTCCCTGCCAGTTGCGCAGTATGACGGTATCTTTGCCTCTCACATGGTTTTGAATAAATTGAAGAAGTGAAAAGAAGTAGGCATCTTGTACTTTTTCAGAGCTCGTTTCAATGTTGTTTTCGTTGTTGGCGGCTGCGTTGAGCGTGCCTAGTGTTGCTATGAACAAGAAAACAGGTATAAATTTTTTGAAGGACATAATTATCATCTTTCTTGGTAAAATTGTTAGAGAAAATAACTTATTACGAGTGGTATTCCCATTGCCGCACAAAAACAAACACAGCCAAAAGAGCAACAACAATCTGTTTCTCGTTCATTGTCTTGACTGTTTTGTGAAAAATTAGTCGCATATTTTTGAGGTGCTTGAGAGGTTGCAGGCAAACTTTCAGTTGGTCTGCCAATGAGAACAAGGAATGCTTGGTGAAAGTTGTTGATGATTATTTTACGAGATACAAATTGTTCGTGGCCCTTGGGAAACCTCTTCTTATCTGTAACAAACTTTTGGTATTTGCTCCACAGTTCTCGCCCATTCTTTTCTGTATTTTGCAAGGTTGAAGCTAATGTAAGTTTATCTTTATGAAGTTTAGCGTGAACACAGCGCATTAGAGATTGTATGGCTTTCCCAGCAACATTATAGATTGTTTCTTGCTTGCTATTTCTACGTATAATTACGCTGTCTTTGCCCCAGGCATTTTTCTGAATAAAATTCAAAAGCATCTGTGTATACGACTGTTTAGTTGTTTCAGAGCTTGCTGAAATATCGTAAGGATTGCTAGCGCTATTAACTGAATTGTTGCCAAAAACAAACAAAAATAAAAAAAGAGCACGAAGAGAAAGCTTCATAGAATTCATCCTTTTTTATAAATAATAATCATTCTTGATGGTCGTGGTACGCGCCGTACAAGCCTATTGCTGTAAGTCCGGCAAGAAACAAACAACGCCAGCAATTATCTTCGCGCAATTCTTCTTCATTATTACCATCATCGAGCAATTGTCGTTGACTTGTCAATTGCTCTGCAGCTTTGAGCATTTCGTCTGCCGTTGGTATTTTTTCGTCGAGCATGTACAATAACATTTTGTGAAAATTATCTTCAATTATTTTCTGATCAAGATGGCGGTGGTGTGCAGGCGTGGTTTTTTTTACAAAATTAAGGTAGTGTTGCCAGGCAGTGCCAATTTCCTTGGTGGTTCTCCTGGGTGGCATAATTTTGGTTTCAAGGCCTCGGTTTTTTAGTTCTCGCAGCAGTATTTTGCTGGCTGCAAATTCCACAATATAGCCGAGAGCGTGTTTATTTACATTGTACCAAACGGAACAATGTGGGCTTGCTAGTTTTACCGCGACGCGCGTGTCACCCTTCAAGTGATTTTGGATAAACTCTCTTAATGCGCAAATATAGCCTGATTTTATGACGATTGAACATTGTGTGACATCTGTTTTCTCGCTACTGGCCGCGCCGTGCAGCGAGTACGAGGCAAAAAATAGCAAAGAAAAAAGAGTAATTTTTTTAAACATAGAATCTCTCTTTCAAGTAAATAACGCCTGAATAAATCGAACATAAGCAATAGCACGCAAGCTTGCCCATTAAGCAGCGTTCTGGGTCAATGTCGTCGTCTTCTAATTCTTGATCTGAACGAAATCTTGGTTCCAAATTTAAAGATTTGCCAGGAATATGTACGGAAGTGATCTCTGTTGAACTTGCTGTAGCAAGGGTCTCACACGCTTGTTGCTCGAGAGCTTTTATATCAACACCAAGCATCAAAAGTAACGTCATGTGAAAATTGTGTGCTACAAATTCTTGAGTACGATCTTGGTGTTGTTCAGGGCGCGTTGTTTGTATCAAGTGAACATATGCAGCGCAGGCAGTGTTGGGCGCAGGCGAATTTTGGGATATTCCTCCAACACTTTTTCCAAAGCGGTGGGCATTTTCAGCTGTCTTTGCCATAAAAAAAGCTATGCCGGCGTATTGCTTCATATCTTCAAGCCCGGCTTGATCGATATTGTCCAATATTGTTTCTTCACGTTTCCAGTTTTGTACAACAACTTGATCGGTGCCGCGTACATGGTTTTGAATGAATTGCAAAAGTTTATAATAATAAAATTCTGCTACTGGCTTGAGCGCTTTTCTTTCAACATCGCTCAATCTGCTTCCGGCAGCGCCGTGTAGCGAGTTGGCGGTGAAAAAAAGCAAAGAAAAAAGAGCAAATTTTTTTAGCATTGAATTTCTCAAAATAATGCCCACAGGTTTGAAAAAAACGAGGGGTTAGAAATGTAGACTAGCATTTTATTAAAGTTGAGGCGTATAATTTTTGGATGTACCTCGTGATGGACTTTTGGAGCATCAACCAAACTCAAGAGCTCATAATCTGCTTCCCAAAAGGCTTTTCCTGCGCGATGGTCCCATTCGTTAAAAGTTGTTATTGATTGTTTTGCTTCTTTTTCGAAAGATTTAGGATGTTCTTTTGCGTAGTCTAATTCGGTTTGTGCAAGCTGGACCAGTTCATTAAAGGCATCTTTATTTATGCCAACAAATTCCGTGGTGTGGCCAGTTATATATCTAATCTGAATGCGATCGGTTCCGCGCAGAGATTTTAATATAAATGCGGTGAGTGCTTTAAAGTAAGTCTTTTGTGTTTTAGAGCTGCTATCCATAACGTCATAGGTTTCTATGTCTTCCAGTCTGAATGCCATTCCGTGCAGAGAGCATGATACACAAGCAAACAAAGAAAAAAGTGCGATTTTTGTAAACATATTCTTAACCTAAAAAACTAGGAAATCGAGCAACCGCCTGTTCCAGGAACTGGTTTTCCCGTGAGATAAATTAAAAGTTTATGAAAAATGTTACGTATATTTTGCTTGATTTCTTCTTGATCTGCTTGGTTATCGCTTACTTTTATGTAAACGTCTTCGTTAATGGTTTCGTCGAGCCATTGTTTGTAGGTGTCTACTAATTCTACTGGTTTAATATGAGCGATTTGAGAAAAAGAAGCTGAACGTCGAATGCTTCCAAGTGCTGTGTAAGCATGACCAACAAGAAAGCTCAATGCATCGGCATTAATGCCAGATAAAGATACTTTTTTGTTTTCTAGAGTTTGTATTTTTATAGCGCCTGATCCAGGTAATTTTTGGACAAGAAAATGAATGAGGTGGGCATAGCATAGTTGTAAGATTTTTTTATCAACAACAATTTTTGGAGCGGCCTGTTCATCTGCGCCTGGAAATTCTGGTGCACTGTCAGCTGCTTGTAGTGAGCATGATGCTGAAAATAAAACAGCAATGATCATAAATTTTTTGGCCGAGCGAAGCATAGTAAAAATCCTATTGTTAAAAAAAAGAAGTTGTTAATTTATTGCAGGAAGCCCATGCAATCGTATCATTTCGTGGAGAAATAGTCTAAGAGAATAGTTTTGGGATGTCGAGTAATTTATGATCGAGAAAAAGTTTTTTATCGAAAATTGAGTGAGTCATATTGTTGTGGATTCAGAAATCGTGTTTCTAAATAGCTAATTACCTTCTTGCCGGTATAAACTCTGCGGTAAACGTAGCCATTGTAGATGAAGAGATAACCTAGATACAGCCCGTGTGTGAGTGCACGCACATCTTTTTCAGTGAAATGCCAGCAGTAAAGTGGTTGCTGACCCATCCATTTTAAAAAGAGGGAGTGGCATTCTTTTTCGGCGATATTTCTTGTATCTTCAGGAAAATATTTTCTTAGTTCTTCAACAAAATCTCGATATTTTTTTCCCAACGGAGAAAGGTGGATGTGGCTATATATTTGTTTTGGTTGGCAAAAAACACCAAAGCGTTGCGTTTGATGAATTTTAAGAAGGCGTTGTTGTGCGTACATTAAAGCGCTTGCTTGTTCTTTTTGTGAGGTGTTATAAACTTTCTCATCGCTAAGAAATTTCTTAACGAAGAAATTGATAATCTTAGGATCGGGCAAGGCTATATCGTCTGATTTGTTATCATTCCATGATTTTTTACTTGGCAATCCTGCGCATGAAAACAAATTGAGAGGTAGAATTGTTATTAAAAAAAGTAGCGATAAAATTTTCTTCATGAGCGTCCTGGTGTGTTTTTCTAACTAAATTATTTGGTTCTAAAAAATGATGCAGCCGCTGTCGAGAGGGTCTTCTGTTAAGATTTTTGGATCTGGAATTCTACTGCCAAGAAATCTTAAACATATCGCGTGACAGAGTGCTTCGATGCGGTTTGGTGTTTTTGTTTCTGTTCTTTCTTGTGTAACAAATGCAATATATGTATCTAAAACAATCTCTTCGTTTCTTGAAAAAAAGTCTTCTTTAGTAAACCACATGCTCTTTTGGGGAATGGTTTTCTGATGGGCGGCCAAAAACGCATTGAGCGCATAGTGGTTTAGCGTATATTTTACACCGGCATTTTCTTTGGCAAAAAGTCGGCGTGGTTTTAAAAAACTTATTACGCGCTGGCATAATGCTTTGTAACAGAGCTCTTGGGCACATTCTGGCAACAGATCTCCATAACGTTCCAACAGTTCGCTGTCGCCTGTTTCTTTGTACGTGCCTGCACTTTTTAGACTGGCAAGTATACTCAAAAAAAAACAAAGAGCGATTAATTTTTTCATGACACGTCCCTTTCCCCGGTTAAACCGCAACCCAATTATTGGTGAGTTTAGAAAAAGGGCGTGCCAGAAGTCAAAGAACGAGCGGTTTTGGATTTCTTGGTCCAGATTTGTAGACAAGGTATTGCGATGGTTTGAAGCTCTTTTGAGTGCTATTTGTAGTGTAAAGTTTTCATATTGAAATTTTTTGGCGGTTCTTTACATTCATTTTTTATCCGATATCATAATTCTCCCTGTTTTATTTGCGCTCTAGGCCTTTTGGGGCTATCTTTAAAGGTGCACAGGCAAAGAATTTTTAAGGTATTGAGTAAGTCAAAAAAATGAGTAATGAGAAAGTTGTAACTATGAAACACGACCACCACCATTCTGATATAGAAAACGGCCACAAAGATCATGGCGTTTTAGAGCATCACCACACGATTTGGGAAGAGATTTTGTGCCATTTGCCGTTTGCCATTTTTTCAGTGGCGCTGTCGATGGTTTTTTTAAGCTTATTGTCAATTGGCGGCGAAGCGCACCATGGTCACGGGCACCATTCAATTGCTTACAAATTGTTCCATAATTTTCATTACCTTCATTTATTATTTGCGGGTACTGGAACTATTTTAATGTTTCGTAAATATTCCAAGAGTACGCTTGGCGGCATAGCCGTTGGGTTTTGTGTGCCTGCTATTTTTTGTACGTTGTCCGATGCAATATTGCCGTATCTTGGTGGCAGGTTTATTGACTTGTCTATGCACTTTCATTGGTGTTTTTTAAAACATCTCGACACCGTGCTTCCGTTTCTGATAGTAGGTATTATTAATGGTTGGGTCATGAGTGGGCACGAGCGCAGTCGCCAAGTTTTTTATTCAGTAAGCTTCCACTTCTTCCATATTTTTATCAGTTCCATGGCTTCTATTTTGTATCTGGTGAGCTTTGGTTTTCATGACTGGTGGACAAGAATGGGCTTTGTGTTTTTGTACATGATCGTTGTTGTGCTTATTCCCTGCACATTGGCCGACGTGGTAATTCCTGCCTTGTTTGGTAAAGCCAAGTTTGGTAAGGCCAAAAAATAAGCAGGTAATCTTTTTTGATTAAAAGGTGGGCGATAGATGAGACGCATTAGATTTGAATCAGTAACTAAATATCATGACGGCGAAGTTATCATTGATAATCTTTCGCTGGAAATCCCTGCCGGTAAGTTTTTTGCATTGCTTGGGCCCAGTGGGTGCGGCAAAACAACGTTGTTGCGTCTTATTGCCGGACTTGAGTCGGTAGATTCAGGTAAAATCTTTTTAGGCGATGAAGACATTACCAATGTTCCCATCAACAAGCGTCGTGTTAATACCGTCTTTCAACAATACGCCCTTTTCCCTCATTTAACCGTTTTTGAAAATGTTGCTTTTGGCCTGCGTGTTAAAGGTGTGCCAAGCAAAGAAATTGATGAGCGTGTAGCTGAAACATTGAGTATTGTGCGCTTGATTGGCCATGAAAATAAATATCCTCGCAGTCTTTCGGGTGGGCAACAACAGCGCGTGGCGCTTGCGCGTGCCGTTATTAACAGACCAGAAGTTTTGTTGCTTGACGAGCCCTTGGCAGCGCTAGATCTTAAACTTAAAGAAAAAATGCTGCTTGAGTTGATTGACTTGCAGTTCAAGCTTAAAACAACCTTTGTGTACGTAACGCATGATCAATTTGAAGCATTAACCGTTGCCGACCAAATGGCAATTATGAGCACCAATGGCAGAATTGAGCAGATTGGCAAACCTAAAGAAATTTACGAATTTCCAACCACCCGCTTTGTAGCAACGTTTGTAGGCAGTACTAATCTGATTGAAGGTACCTACCACGTGATTGAAGGCAAGCAGATGGTAAATGTTGATGGCTTGGGTACTTATTCTGTTTATTTTCCGTTGGAAAAGCCGTGGTTAATTTCCGGTTGCCGCTTGCTTATGAATATTAGGCCAGAAAAAATTCATATCACAAAAAACCCGAATGAAGGCTTTTCAAATTGTGTGAAAGGCAAAGTAGTTGATATGATTTATTATGGTCGCTCAACAGCCTTTCGGGTGACGGTAGACAATGGACAACGCTTGATGGTGTTTCAACAAAATGATGAGCATTTTCCTTCAGAAACTATTGATTATGATGATGAAGTGTATTTGTACTTTCAAAAAGAAAACGTTGGGCTGTTGGAATATTAATGAAACGATTACGTGGCTTAATTGCTGAAGAATTTTCGTTTTTTCTCTCGTGCCCTGTTTTGTTGTGGCAGCTGTTCTTTTTGTACTTGCCATTAGCATTACTCGTTTTGTATAGTTTTTGTGACTATTCTGAAACCACGCATACGTTTACGCTTACACTCAAATATTATCGTGATATATTTTCGGCCATTTATTTTAGGGTCTTTTTAAATTCGCTAAGCGTGGCGCTTGCAACAACTATTGTTTCATTTTTTATTGCCTATCCGGTTGCCTATTTTTTGGCGCTCAAGGTACAAAAGCGTTTTCGCACCATTTTGCTTTTTTCGTTAATCTTGCCTTCGTGGACAAGTTTAATTGTGCAAATTTATGCGTGGATGTTTTTGCTCGACAAAAATAGTTTCTTAAATCAGTTTCTTTACTGGACTGGCCTTTTGTCACCATCAGTTAATCTGACAAACAGTTATTTTTCAGTCATTGTGGGCATGGTTTCGGTGTATTTGCCGTTCATGATTTTACCCATTTTTACGGTACTTGAGCGCATGGACAAGCGACTGCTTGAAGCGGCAGCAGATCTTGGTGCTGGACGTTTTGACACGCTTCGTCGTGTTATTTTTCCTCAATCGTTACCGGGTGTTTATGCCGGTTTTGTTTTGGTATTTTTGCCTTCATTTGGAGAGTTTGCTGTCCCAACATTGCTTGGTGGCGGCAAGACCATATTTTTAGGCAACATTATTGTTAACAACTTTTTAATATCACGAGATTGGCGTGCCGGAGCCGCTTTAGCGCTGGTGATGGTCAGCTTTCCCGTTTCTATGTTGTTTTTTGGTTATTGTTTAGACAACATTCATAAAACGCTTAAGCGTGTTATGCGTAAGTTGCATGCAGATTTCATGAAGGACGTGTAAGAAATGGTTGAAAATAGACGCTTTTTCTTTAGGCTGGTGCATCCAGTTTTTGTAATGCTTGCCTATCTGTTTTTGTACCTGCCCGTTGTGGTGTTGGCAATTTTTTCGTTTAACGATTCTGAAGTTTCGGCTCGTTGGGTTGGTTTTACCTTACGTTGGTACAAAGAACTTTTAAAAAATACCGATTTATTAGAATCGCTGCAAGTTTCTGTTATTGTTGCCATTAGCGCTACTTTTTTAAGCGTTTTGCTGGGTACCTGTTTTGTGCTGGCAAGTCGCTGGTGGAAGACGCCCTTTCTCTTTAATATTTTTTATCCAAATATTTTGTTGCCAGAAATTGTTATGTCTATTGGGCTTTTAAGTACTTTTGTATTTTTCAATATCCCGTTGGGTTATGGTAGCTTAATTACTGGGCATACGCTTTTAGGTCTTGGTTTTGTAGTGCCTATTGTGCGTGCTCGCTTTGTGGAGCTTGATCCATTTTTAACTGAAGCGTCGCTCGATCTTGGAGCGACCTATGGCCAAACATTGCGTAAAATTTATATTCCCTTGCTCACGCCCTCGCTTTTGGCATCGTCATTATTGGTTTTTACCCTTTCGCTTGATGATTTTTTAATAGCATTCTTTTGTTCAAACCCATCGGTACAAACACTTTCGGTTTACGTTTATTCGTTGGCGCGTGCCGGTATAGACCCAACCATCAATGCTATTTCTGCGTGCTTCTTGGTGGTGAGTAGTGTGGTTGTGCTCTTGTTATGCGCGCTTGGTGTTGCCGATCAGGTGCTTGGTCATGAATAAATTTTTTACCTTAGATCCAGTTTTTGTGCGTAAATGTGGTATTCGTTTTCTTATCACGATGTTTTATGTGAGCGTTATTGGGTTCTTTTTGTACATTCCACATGTGCAAGAGTTGTTAGTCGATGACAAAAAATTGTATGTTTATGCCTTTGCCGACATGATTGCGCCAGAAACTGCACAAGAATTTGAAGAGCAGTTTGGTATTAAAGTTGGTCTAAAATATTTTGATAGCAACGAAGAGCTTTTGGCAAAATTCAAGATAACGCGCGGTAAGGGTTACGACGTGGTTATTCCAACGGCGTACATGATAGATTTGTTACGTAAAGAAGACCTGCTTTTGCCCCTTGATCACAGCAAAATACCCCTGATGGAAGAGTTAGACAAGCGTTTGATGAATCGCTTTTGCGATCCTGAAAACAAATATTCATTGCCTGGTGGTTGGGCGCCGTACGGCATTGCGTACAAAAAAGATATTTTCTCAAAAGATCCAAAAGAAATTAGTCTTTCGTTAATTTTTGAAAAGCCTTCGCGTTTGGTGCATCCAGATTTAATTACCGATGAGTACAAAATTGCGGTACTTGAAGACTCACGAGAAATGAGTTGTTTTGCTGGCTTCTATTTATTTGGGAGCAAGCATGCGCAAGACTTTACCGACGAGCGTATTGCAAAAATAAAAACAGTATTGCTCGAGCAAAAAAAATGGGCCGAAAATTATTTCCATCAAGATTTGCGTTACTTCTTTTTGGCCGACGTTATTCAAGTTGCTATCACGTCAAACCAGTACATTCGTAGAATTTACGAAACCTCTGATGATGTTGGTTTTCACATTCCAACTGAAGGCAGCATTTTTACGATGGAAGGTTTTTGTATTTCAGCAGAATCTAAAAAAATTGATGAAGCGCATGCTTTTATAAATTTTATGTTATCTAAAAAGAATTCAGCTGCCAATGCCGAGTATTATGGTTACAATCCTTCCAATCGCTTGGCGTATGATCTGATAGATCCAAAATTTTCAAAGAATAAGCATTTTTTCCCAAGTGACGATATCTTTGCTAAGCTTCATTTGTTACATAACGACACGCCACGCAAAAAACTTGAAGAGATGTGGCTTGCAGTCAAAAGTTCCTAAAAAAGCTCAAAAAAGTTAGGTGGATTATTATGATCGAACGCTTAAGAAAAAAATTTAAACACCTCAACGACAAGTATCAAAGTAAGAAAGAGTTGTTCAAAAAAAAAGTTGAAAAATGGTGCTTAAAGGGTTTAGATGAGCCTTGTCGCAACGCAAAAAATTTGCTTGAGCAGGCTGACCATTTGGTGCAAGAACTGCAGCACGAGTTCTCTGCAGCCACAGCAGATGCTGTAGCAATAAAGGCAAAAGTAAAGCGCTTTGGCAAAATTTATAAAGAATTAAATGAATCAACCAAGCCGCTTGTGCAGCAATGGTTTGAAGCAATTGTTGTTGCGTTAGTTTTAGCATTTATTTTGCGCCACACAATTTTTAGTCCGTACCACGTGCCCACCGGTTCTGCCGAACCAAACATTTTGGTGGGCGACCGGATTTGGGGCAACAAAATGGCCTACTATTTGCATCCCGTGCAGCGCGGTGAGTTGGTTATTTTTGACGACCCTCGTCACGTGTATGACCGTTCAAGCACTATACAATATTTATGGCAACGCTTTATTGGTTTGCCGGTTCCTATGCTGGGTTTAAGTGCGGGGCCTATTAATGTGGTTAAGCGTGTTATTGCAATTCCTGGCGATACTATTGAAGGGCGCATTGAAGATGGCAAAACAACAATTTATTTGAATGGTGCCAAGCTGGATGAGCCGTATGTGAATCCTTATCCGCTCATTGCCATGCGTAAAGAAAAAGGCTTTATTAATTTTGACAACATTGGACCGTTTATGGTTCCTAGTTTCTTGCGTAAGCATTGGACCAAAGAATTGCGTTATACGTATGTGCCAACAAAACCATACAATGCTCAGCCATTTTACGATATTGAAGAAGCAAATATAATTCGTGATTCGCATACTGGCAAGCCTGTGCTGTACCAGCCTTATTCGCCAATTTATGATATTAAAGTTGGGTACAAAGAATTTTTTAGTCGCGATACCTTTGGGCCGTTTACGCTGCCAAAAGATATGTACTGGGTCATGGGCGACAGCAGAAAAAACAGTGAAGACAGCCGTTATTGGGGTCCGTTGCATAAAAAGTATATTCGTGGGCGTGCAAGCTTTGTTCTTTTCTCGCTGGACAGTGAAGAAGACTTTTGGTTGTTTGATTTATTAAAACACCCAATGAATTTTTGGACTAAGCATGTTCGTTGGAATCGCACGCTTAAAATGTTGAAAAATGACGTTGTTGCACAAGCAAAAGAATAGATAATCACTACTGATAGGTACCCACATTATGAACGAATTGAACCGTTCATTTGAAAAGGCTCGCGCTCGTTTTGAGCGACGTAAGAAGTTTTTTGCAAAACGGATTAGCAGCTGGCAAAAACAAGGTTTAACAAGGCAAGCCGAAAAGGCAGCTCAGTTGATGACCGACTCTCAAAATTATCTCAATGAGATTCAGATTGGCATGCATCCAACCGCAGAGGGCCAAGCAGACGAAGTAGTGCTTAAGAATAAGATGCGTGAGTTTCATGCGGTTTATTCTGAGCTTTATAATGTAACGTTGCCCGAATGGCGTCAATGGTTTAATTCAGTCACTGTTGCCTTTTTTGTTGCATTGGTTTTACGTAGTTTTGTCTTTGGGCTTTACCATGTTCCTTCCGGTTCTGCTGAGACAAATATTTTAGTTGGCCATCGGATTTGGGGCAACAAAATGGCCTACTATTTGGATCAAGTAAAGCGGGGCGATTTGGTTATTTTTGATAACCCTGAATTTGACTATGACAAAAAAAATCTCTTTGCTTGGTTGTGGCAGCGCTATATTGGCGTTCCTGTGCCAGCGCTGGGGTTGTCCGCAGGGCCAGACAATTGGGTAAAGCGTGTTATTGCCGTACCGGGTGATACCATAGAAGGGCGTGTAGAAAATGGTCGTACCGTTGTCTATTTGAATGGGCAGTTGTTAGAAGAGCCGTACGTAAATTCGTACCCACTGGTTAAAGTAAAAAAGAGAGTAGGCCTTGTTGCGCAGAACAATTTTTTTGGATTTAAAATTCCAACAGCATTGTGTGCTTCAAGTAAAATTGCACATTATTCTTATAATCCAAACGTTTCGTTTGATGAGCAGCCTTTTTATCATCTCAAAGAGCGTGATGTGGTACGAGATCCTGTTACTCACGAGCTTGTGTTGAGTCAGCCGTTTACGCCGACGTATGTTATAAAACAAAGTATGCACGAAGAACACATTTATAATATCGACAAATTTGGTCCCATAACCATACCGCCAGGGATGTGCTGGGTAATGGGAGACAGTCGCAAAAACAGTCGCGACAGTCGCTACTGGGGTTTGTTAGACCAACGGTTAATTCATGGTCGTGCCAGTTTTGTAATGTATTCAATAGACAGCGAAGAACCATTTTGGTTGTTTGATTTTGTAAAACATCCAATAACGTTTTGGACCAAGCGTGTGCGTTGGGGTTCGTTTTTTACCCGCCTCGACACCTTTAATGAGCCGCGCTATCAAGCAGAAGAAAGAAAGTCATGAACAAAAATAAATTTTATATAACGACACCCATTTATTACGTTAACGCAAAACCACATTTGGGAACGCTGTACTCAACCTTGTTGGCAGACGCCGCAGCGCGCTGGCACAAGTTGCTTGGTGAAAAAGTCTTCTTTTTAACTGGAACCGACGAGCACGGGCAAAAAATTCAAGAAAAAGCTTTGGAGGCTGGCAAGCAACCGCAAGCATTTGTAGATGCTATTGTCCCCGAATTTAAAAAAGTGTGGCAGCACTACAACATTGGTTACGACAAATTTATTCGCACCACCGATGCTGAACATAAAACAGCAGTAACGGCATTTATTAATAAATTAATTGAGCAAGATGATATTTATAAATCTGAATACACCGGCTGGTATTGCGTGCCGTGTGAAACGTTTGTAACTATTGATGCCGATTCGGCAAAAGATACCAACGGTATTTATTTGTGCCCTTCGTGCAACCGTACGTTGCGTGAAGTTGCTGAAGAAAGCTATTTTTTCAGACTTTCAGCATACGAAGAGCAGTTGCTTGATTTTTATGAAAACAATCCTAACTTTATTACGCCAAAAGATCGTATTAACGAAGTCATTTCGTTTGTAAAATCCGGCTTAAAAGATTTAAGTATTTCACGCAAAACCGTTTCGTGGGGCATCCCGTTCCCGGGTGATGCTGCGCACACCGTGTATGTGTGGGGCGACGCACTGGTAAACTACATCAGTGCGCTTGGTTATGGCCAAGAGTCGGCGCAAGCGCGTGAAAAATTTGACTTTTGGTGGCCAGCAGAAATGCAAATATTAGCCAAAGACATTGTGCGGTTTCATGCCGTGTACTGGCCTGCATTTTTAATGGCTGCAGGCTTGCCGTTGCCAAAGCGCTTATTGGTGCACGGCTACATTTTGATGGACAGTCAAAAAATGTCTAAATCGCTGGGCAATGCTATTGATCCCATGACCTTGGCCGAGCGTTATGGCGTGGACCAAGTGCGTTATTATTTGATTAGACAAATGGCTATAACGCAAGATGGTAGTTTTAGTTTAAAAGATTTGGAAGAGCACATTACTGCAGACTTGGCCAATAATTTGGGCAACTTGCTCAACCGCACGCTCACGCTTGCGCTCAAGCACGGTCTTGAACGTGTGAACCCGCCAATAGGCGATGATGGTGCCTGTTCAGCTTCGCTGTGGGAAGCGCGTTCTAGTATTTTGCGCGACCACTGTGCTGAGACCTATCGCTTTTATTGGGAAGAGATGAACAAAGGTTTCTATCATGTTGCGTTGGCAGAGCTCTGGAAGTTTATGTCACTGGTTAATGCCTTTTTTCATGAGCAACAACCGTGGGTTTTGGCAAAAACTAACCGTGAGCTTTTTGACGAAGTTATTGCCGCAACGTGTCACAGTTTGCGTGCGATAGGTATTATGCTCTGGCCCATTATGCCTACCAAAATGGAAAGCTTGTTGGCCTCACTTGGCCACACGCTTGAGCTGGGCAAAAATTACGAACAAGATTTGCGTGAAAATAAATGGAATAAAACCTTTGTGTTGACTATGACACCAGAGCCGCTCTTTGTGCGGCCTGATGTATGGTCGGCGGTTCAAGAGACAACTGAAGAAAAAAAACAGGAACAGAACGTGATTACGATTGATGATTTTGCAAAAGTTGAGTTGCGCGTTGGCACTATTGAACAGTGTGAAGCGATTGAAGGTTCCGATAAGCTTTATAAGCTTCAGGTTAATTTTGGTGAGCTTGGCATGCGCCAAATTCTTTCTGGCATTAAAAAATACTTTACGCCTGAAGATTTGCTTGGTAAGCAGGGCGTGTTTGTTACCAACTTGGCACCACGCAAAATGATGGGCTTTGAATCGCACGGTATGATGCTGTTTGCCAAAGATGCTGATGGTACGTTGCGCATGAGTACGGTTGCGCATAATGTACCAAACGGTACCAGTTTGCAATAAAAGTTTTTGATAATAAAGAAAGAGGGTGCTTCTTAAACCAAGAAGCACCCTCTTTCTTTTACTAAATAAAAAAATAAAAAAATTATCGTGTTAAGCCAGTAAAGCTTAAAACATCGTCAAATGATGGCAACATAGGTTTTTTAATTCTTGTTGCTTCCCAATCAGCCCATTTTTGCAAGACTGCAAACGCTTCAGTTTTTTCCATCGCAATAGCCAAATCTTGTGCTGTTTTTCCGCTTTTTCCCGGTTCACTGGGATATGTTGTAACGCGAGGGTTAGCGCCATACGTTAACAAAAGTTCAATACAAGCTGTATTGTTGCTCAGTGTTGCATAATGCAATGGCGTAAAGCCCCAGTTGTTTTGTATGTTGAGTAAGTTTTCATGCTGAACTTGAGCAGCAATAAGAAGTTGTTCAACGCAGAGATTATGCCCGTTTAACGCAGCGCAATGCAAGGCTGTGTTGCCTTTGTTGTCGAGCGCGTTAACAAGAAAACCGCTCGCAATTAATGGCATTATAAAAGCGTCATATCCATGTTCTGCCGCTGCGTGCAAAACAGTTGTTCCTTGTTGTTCAAGATTATCTTTGATAGCTGCGTAGTAAAAATCAGGCATTGCCGGTGTTGCTTGAGTAAAAACAGTGCAGCAAAAAATAAATGGCATTACAATTTTTTTAAGCATATTCATGTGCTTTCTTGTTTTAACAGTTTGGTGGTTGCGTTTATTGGCTATTTAACTATTTTGAATCTAGCATTTCTGGCGCGGTATTTTCTTGATTTTCAAGATTGAGTGATTGTGCTGGTTGGGTTATTTTTTGTTGCTTGGCTTCATGCTCTTCTTTTAACAGATCAATACCATCTGCTTTAAGCTTGCTTATTGTTGGTGTTTGCAATGGTTTTGCTTGTACGTAGTCTGTTGCTTTTTTTTTGTTCTCATAATATTTCAAAAGCTCAACGCACTTAACAAATCCTTTTTGTTGTGCAAGTTGAAGTGGCGTTAGTGCGTAAGCGCCAACATTCATGGCAAGGTTGAGGTCAGTTTTTGGATGTTCAAGCAGCAGGTACAAAAGTCCAAGATTGTTCATGATAATTGCTGAATGAACGGGCGTTACGTTTGAAGCAGTTTCTAGTTTTAACGTTGCCGCATTTGGATTAGCGCCATATTTTAAAAGTTCTTGCACAACTTCTTTGTGCCCGTTAATAACTGCCACATGAAGAGCTGTTGCACCGCTGTTGTTTTGAGCATTAAGCTGCCACAGTTGTTGCCTTTTTTTGTGATATTTCAAGATGCGGCAGTTGTCGCAGCATTGTTCAAGAATGGTTTTAACACAGTCAAGCTTGCCGCTACTTGCTGCCAAGTGCAAAGCAGTATTGCCATTTTTGTCTCGTGCTTTCAAGGCTTCTGGGTGGCTAAACATGAAAAAATACAAAGCAGTGGTGTTGTTATTTTTAATGCAATCAATGAGCAATGCTTGTTTGTATTCACTGAGCATATTTGTTGGTTGAAGGCGTGTGAGGGGGTTTGATCTGCGTAAGTTGAGCAGTGCTTGTGCGGTGCGTTCAGTTACCGGTGAGGCGGCAGGGCTTGCAGCAGGTGTTGCGTTGTTAAAAAGTGAACATGAGAGCGTGAGTACAAGTACCAGTTGTTTTTTCATGAAGAGAAACCTTTTTGTTGATGTGTGTTATAAAAATACAAAAAATTTAGTAAAAATTTTACGGGGGTAAACTATAACGTTTTTTACTAGTTAGTGCAATAAAAAAGGGCCCCAAAATCGGAGCCCTTTTTTTTAGATCAGCGTGATATTAGCGAGGTAAGCCTGGCATAACCTTTTTTGCGCCAACGGTAACTTCTGTGCCGTCAAACTTTTTAAGTTTAAAGCCTTCAAAATCGATGTTCATGGTGTATGCAAAGTCTTCCAACAATGAAAGTGCTACAGCTTCGCCAAGACGTAGTGATTCTTCTCCGTCTGAGCGGTAGTGAACACCAGCCATGTTGCGGCCGATTGCAATGTTTGCTGCCAGTTTGTTAAGCTCGTTACCGATTTTTAGGGCTGGGCCACCATATGGGGCGAGAGCAGTACCTGCAGCATTTGCTACTACCGGGTTGGGAACGTCATGATCCCCATTGAAGAATGCTTTAAGAATTGTTGCTGCAGCGCCGCCAATTGTTGCGTGTCCTGCAGGGTAGGTTGGGTGGAGTGGACAACCTTCAGGAAATACTTGTGGAAGAAGATAAGTATCATCACCACCAGTTGTCATGTTTAAAGTGTTGATATCGTCTAGTGTAGTTGAAGGAGCAAAAAGATCATTATGCAAGTTTGTAAAACCAGCAACACCATTGTATTGTTGATGAGCAAGCCATGCCATGTATTCTGGTCGAATGGTGCGGTGCACGACCCACTTTTGGTACCATGCGGCACGAAGAGCCATATCACAAGCTAGTGATAAAAGTCCTATGAATTGTGGCACAAAGAACTCTGCAAATTGTGTTTGCGTTGGGTTGCCGGCATAAGGGTTATTTGGATTGAAAACCGTTGCATCAGTTCCTGCCCATCCAGCAAGAATTAAAAGCGCAAAAATGTAAGGAAGTTGTGGTGGGTCGTTATGTACAAAGCTGGCAAGGTCGCGAAGTGTGATAATGTGTCGGTACAACCCAGTTTCAAAATCAATAGCATTTGTAGGATTTTGTCCTTTTTGTATGTTTGTCCATGTTGCGATATCTGTTAAGAAATTGTTGTCCTTGTTGTTAAGATTGATGTTTACATTACCAACAGCTTTTGGAACTCTGTATGTTTGAGTAAATGTGGTGTCTGAAAACGAAACTGGAAGCAATAAAAATTGTGAAATATATGGTCCATCAACGGCGCCAGGAACGTTGGATCTGAAGAGAGTTTGCGCGGTAACCATACCGCCGGCTTTTGGTCCCCTGAAGTCAGAAAGCGCATTAAGCGCTGTAAGAGCAGCAGTAACCTCTGCCGTTGGTCCTGCAAAATCTTCATTGAATCGTTGATCGCGCAATAAAGCCATTTGATACAACTCAATCAGCTCACCAGCTTTTTCTGCCGATGCTAAAGCAGGAGGTGCGGCAATGGAATGAATCCAGCTGTCAGCGCCGCCCAAATTGAAATCAAAGCCGGCTTGTGGGGAGTGTAGTTTGCGTTGAACAGGATTGGTGCCCATCATAATTTTGTCAAAATCGCTTGGCTTACCGGTTGCCAGTGCAAATAGCAGAGATTCATAAGCCTTTGGATCTGGCAGGCCGCTGGCAAGTTGTGCTAACCCCTTGCTGTAGTTGCCGCGATAATCGTCATACAACTCTTCATCGCCGTTGGTTGGTTGTTCCCAAAGATCTTGTCGCACACAGCGGTCAGTTGCCTCATCACGCACGGTGGCAGCATTAAACCGACGGTTGGCACGGCGGACAAGAGTGAAATCGTCTGCCTGGGCAAGCCCGTACGAGCAAAGGACCGAGAGTAACAGGATAATTTTTTTATTCATAATGTTTGCCTCGTTTCAAATTACGTTTGGTTAGAATCGCATACCAAAATCTACGTGAAGGCCAAGGTGCCAACGGTCAAGTTCAGGCACGCTAATTTGCAAATTAAATGGACCATGATCATCTGAATCACCAAAATGGTTCCAGTCAAAATATGGCACAACTTTTACTTGCCAGTTGATGTCGTGTGCGGTGGTTTTGTGCCAGGTCAGTGGAATTTCAACATGAAAGCCATATGACCAGTCAAGATCAATATCATCAGCAAGTCTGACTGCTGGTGTTTCCAAATCTACCCACGTTGCAACGCCAAGGCGTGCAAGTGCGCGCAAGCCAATTTCAAAGTTGCATTCGCGCATTGGCCAGGTTACATCAAAGCCAACAGGAATGTAGAGATGGTGGTAGTTGTAGGTAATGATTTGTGGGTACAGTTCGTTTGAGAAATGGTGGTAGCCAAAGCCGATTAATGGGGTGATCACACTTCTGTCGCACCAGCCTTTAAAGTTATAACCAAAAAAAGCTTCTGGTCGGTAGTCGCCAACTTTGCTTTTTTGTGACAAGTTACCTGCTATGTAGCCAGCGTTCCAGCTGCCGTCAAACTGCACCTGGCCATAAAAACTTTCTTCTTTTGAATACGTAAAGTCTGTATGAATACCGGCTTGGTAACCTTTCATGGTTGGCACATCGCCAAGATCGTACTGGGCGTGGCAAAATGTTGAACCGACATTAAATTGCATGGTTTGATCGCTAATGCAATTTCGAGCGCTCAGGCTCGATGCAACCATGCCTAACACGAGAAGTGTGCGAATAGAGCGGTGCTTCATGGATACTCCTTGTTTTTCGGACTGCTACTTTTCACGAATCACAAAAAGCATAGAATTTTTTGATTTATTATTTCAATACTTTGTTAAAGAACATAAAAAAGATTTATTGGTAGATGTTTTGCGAAATATTTTTGTTGGATGTGGTGTTTGTGAGCGGTGATTGAGAAGTTAAAAAACAAAACAACCCTTCGAGACGCCCGTCTTCGCCAAGGCTCCGTTGGGCTCCTCAGGGAGGGCGGAGCTATGTGCTTACTTGCGGCTTATAGCGTTGTTGGTTTCTTTTTACTGCTTTTTTAATTTTAAAATTGTTTTGTTCCATCCCGTTCGCCCTGAGGAGCCCGGCGAAGCTTTAGCGAAGACGGGCTCCTCGAAGGGACGTAAAAAAAGCACCCTGGCTTGGCTTCAAGCTATGCCAGAGTGCTTGTAAATGTCTAAAAATTAGTGTGTGCGGTTATTCGTCTTCTGAGCAATCAGTATCGCTTGAGGGCTCTTCTACCAACTCAAGTAAGCGGCGTTTAATCATTGCTTCACGCAAAGCCTGAGCAGCTTCTCCTCGCGCCTGGTCAAGTGGGGTGTTATTGTTAAGATTTTTATTCTCGAGAAATATCCGTGTTTCTGGTTTTAACAGCAAATGATTTGCCAAGAATTTAATGCACGGTGTTTGTTGTTTGAGAGCTGCTAAGTGGAGTGGTGTTGAGTGTTTGTGGTTGACTTGAGTTGCATCAGCGCCATGCATGAGAAGTAGATTAACAATGTCGGCATGACCAAATGCTGCAGCAAAATGAAGAGGCGTGTTACCCAATTCTCTATCGAAAATAGATGGATTTGCTTGGTGTTGTAAAAGTTCTACTACGCAAGCGTAGTGACCTTGTTGGGCGGCAAGAAAGAGTGGTGTTTTTCCCTGCTCATCTTGAGTATTAACATTTAGAGATCCTTTTTTGAGAAGATGGGTAAGTACTTCCTGTTGGTTATAAAATGCCGCAAAGTGAAGTGGATAATCGTTGGCGTACTGTGCAAATGTGGAGTCTTGTTGTAACCGTTCTTGCAGGCTTTGGTCAAATGTTGGTGTTGGGGGGCATACAGAAGGTCCTGCTGACCGTGCCGCATTAAAGCAGTGGAGCGCTTTGTTGTAGGTTGCTAACAGAATTTTTTTCATTTCTCCTTGTGCACAATCTATTGGTGATAGGCCATCCAAATTTTTGGAACCAATAAAAAGCATAGTCTTTGGGTTTGAAAGCAGGTGGTCGGCAAGAAGACTGGCGCACTCTGGACGTTCATTAAGAACTGCAAGGTGAAGTGGTGTGTTGCCCTGACAGTTCATGAAGGTGGGGATTGCTCCATGTTCAAGGAGTAATTGAATAATACACTCGTTTCCATTTGAGGCTGCCAGATGAAGTGGTGTATTGCCGGAGCCTTTGAGTGGGTCTTGAAAATTTGGGTCAGCACCGTTTGCCAGTAATATGATTGCGCAGTCATAACTACCATGCTCAGCTGCTAGCATGAGCGGTGTGTTTTTTTTACTGTCTTGTTGATTGATCTTTGCGTAATCTTTTACCAGTTCGGTTAGTGTTGTTGTTTGATTAGTCACAACAGCAAAGTGGAGAGGATAGGTTTTTTTATAGTCAAAGCGTTTTTTCTTAAGCAACGACGCACCAAAAAGGCTTGAACTGGCAAACAAAAGTGGCAATAATCCAAATAATTTCTTGATATTCTTCATAATAAATAACCCCCTAAACAGATATAAAATAGTCTTTTTTGTGGTAATTCTAGTGTTTTTAATTATACGTTTAGGATAGATTATTTAATTCAATCTGTCAAATATATACCAAAAATATCAAAAAACAGCGTTTTTTGTGCTTAGTTTATTAAGCCACTGTTGTGTGCATAAGCCTGCATTCTTTCAAGCCAAGCAGTAGTATCAAAAGTAGTTCCTTCTTGATCATCAAAAATGCGATCTACAAGTTCAGAAATATTCTTGTTAGCCTTTTTCCACTCAACAAGATATTCTCCGCGTGCACCGCGTTCACTTTTTGTATGTTCGCTGTCCAGATAAATTTCTACCATGCCATCAGCTTCGTTTCGTATTTCTATCAACGCATTACAATAAAATTGGTGTACTTGTTCCAAAAGATTTAAGACTTTTGAGCACAACGTGCAGCGTTCTTGGATAGTGGGTTTTTTGTGAACCTGGGCAGCGTTTGTTAATGTATTCAGAACTGTTTCAAAAATGTCTGGGTCGGTGATAGTGAGTTTGGGTTGGTCTGGATGTGTTGCGCCATTCATAACTGGTTCAAGAATGAGTTGTGCTTGGTTAAAAGATTCTTCAGCGGCGGCCCAGGTGCTTTCGGGTGTTCCGGCAGCCCCTTGGCAGCTCATGTTTGGCAAACTAAAAAACATTATTATCACCGCGCAATAACGAAATGTAATCATTGATATTCCTTCTTGTTCTTTAAACAAATAGTTTTTAACGTGCGCATACTTTAGCACAGCGTGTGCCAGCAAAAAAAGCTTTCGCATTTAAAGAGCGTGCGATAAGCTGTGTATCATATTTTTTAACATTAAAAAGAAGGCTTTTTTTATGATGTATCAGGAATTAAAAGTTTCAGTCAAAGAACAACAAACAATCGAGTTTTATGATGCCAAGGCACAAGCGTGGGGCCAAACGCACAACGACCCGGCATATTTTGAACCAGAGTTTGAGCTTTACAAAGAGCTTTTGGAGCGGGGTAAAATTCTTGAACTTGGTAGTGGTACCGGGCGCGATGCGGTACAATTTCTTAAAAGCGGCTATGAGTATGTTGGTATTGATGTTTCGCAAGGTCTTCTAGACTTTGCACGCACGCAATGTCCAACGGGAACATTTCTTAAAAAAAGTTTGTACGAGTTAGATTTTGCGCCCGCACGTTTTGATGGTTTTTGGTGCGCGGCAACCTTATTGCACATTCCAAAAACTGAAATAGACAAAGTTTTGCAGTCGATAAAAAAGACGATCAAGCCCGGTGGTATTGGCTTTATTTCGCTCAAAGAAGGCAACGACGAGCTTTTTGAAGAGCATACTGGCCGTACCTTCTTTTTGTACAGCCAGCAAGAGTTTTCTGAAATCTTAACGCGCAATGGTTTTGTGGTTGAGCATGAGCTTAAGCGTTCTATTGCGCCAAACTCATGGCTTATGTTTTTTGTGCGCTGCTAATAATTTTTAAAAACTTTTTGTCCGTGCGCTACGTACCTTGACTTGCTCATACCAGCTGTTAAGCCCTTGATTAACCATTGCAGTTTCAAGAACGCGCATAACTCTTACTTTCCCTTGTCTGCGTGCAAGTTCAAGTGCGGTGAAGCCATGATTATCTTTAATTAAAATATTTGCTTTACGATCAACCAAAAATTGTACAAGACCTTCATCATCTTTTTTGTAGAAGGCGCTAAATAAGGCAGTATTGCCATCATCGTCTTGTGCATCAATTTTTGCTCCGGTATTCAACAAAAGTTCAACCATTTCTTGGTTGTTTTGCAATGCAGCCATGTGTAGCAACGTGAGACCTTTGGTGTATGGGTCATTTACTTGGGCGGGTCTTTGTGCTAAAGCTTCTTTTGCTTCTTCTAGATTACCATTTATTATGGTTCGGTCGACTGGACAAAGTTGTATAATTCTGCGGTCTCCACGCTTCATTTCTTCTGTTGCTGCGCCAAAACATGTAGTGACAGAAATAAGCAAAACGAAGCTGGTTGATGCGAGAGTGTGTGTGAACAATTTCATGGCAATTCCTTGAGATGATGTTGTGACTATTGTTGTGACGACTATCCTGAATAAAACGGTGTTAAGTTTATTATTCTTTTTCCCACACTTCAAGAAATGCGATCATTTCATCAGTGCCTGGATTAACTGGCTGTCTGGCAAAAAGTGCAAAGTTTTTTAAATTGACCAGTAATTCGCGTGGTGTTACACAATATTGTTGGTCAAAAGGATATATGATTTCTGCGCGGGGATTGGCTTTGTATTGTTTTAGAAGTTCGATCATTTCTTTGTTGTAAGCTTGCGTTGCTACAAAAAGTACCGTCCACCCGGTACCATTGATAGCTTCAATGTCTGCGCCCGCTTGCAGCAGTTTTTCAGCAATTTCTGTTTTTCCCAAATGAACAGCTACGTGCAGAGGCGTTTGGCCGATTTCGTTTTTTGCTTCAAGGCAGTCAGGGTTTTTTAACGCCTCGTTCACGCGTTCAATTTTGCCAGCTTCGATTGCATCAAAAATATCAATAGTTTTTGGAGTAGTTTCAGGTGTTAGTCCAAGACCACCAAACATAGTTTGAAAATATTGCATAGCGGCAGCTTCTGCAGCGAAAAGTTCTTCAGGTGTTAGTGTTGGTTTTGCCGCGCCAAAGCAGGAAGTGGCAGAAACAATAATAACAAAACTTGTGGCTGTAAGTGACATTGTTAATAATTTCATGAACGTAACTCCTTAAAATTGAAGGAAGGGTTTCGGTTCTTTTTATGAAGGTTAGAACAAGTTTTGTTCAAGCGGAAGAAAAACATTTGTTTTGCTTATTTTTGTGCTGTCTGTTTTAATAGCTTTTGCCAAACATCTTCATGTAGAACAGTTTTTTGTGGTTTTTTTAAGCGTTTATTGGCAATGGCCGCAAGGGCCATGTCTTCGTGATTTTCTAGAGCTTCTTCGATAAATTCTTTAATTAGCAAAGAAATAGGTTTATCTTTTTCTTTGGCAAGTATTGAGAGAAACTCTTGCTCGTTAGGCTCTAAAGTGATGTAGAATTTTTTATTTGGCATTGTGTTTCCTTATGTTTTATTTGCTGTACCGCCAACAATCAACCACATGGTCGTTGACCATGCCAACTGCCTGCATAAAAGCGTACATAATTGTTGAGCCCACAAAGGTCATGCCGCGTTTTTTAAGATCGCGCGCGAGTGCATCGCTTTCTGGCGAAGTGGCAGGAACGTCTTGCAAACTGGTGCGTGTGTGCTTGATGGGCTGGTTATTAACAAAGCGCCAAACATACTCATCAAAGCTGCCAAACTCTTGTTGAATGGCAAGAAAGGCACGGGCGTTTTGTCGTGCGCCAAAAATTTTTAAGCGATTACGAATGATACCTGTATTTTGACATTGCTCTGTCAGCTCAACATCGCTCATGGCAGCAACTTTTGCCGGATTAAAGTTATGAAACGCAGCGCGATATGCTGCTCGCTTTTTTAATACTGTTTCCCAACTCAGCCCAGCTTGCGCGCCTTCCAAAATAAGCATTTCAAAAAGATGTTGGTCGTTGTGTACCGGTATGCCCCACTCGTTGTCGTGGTACGTAGCATAAAACTCTTTTCCCGGCCCAGAGCCAAAACAGCGTTGTTTGGTATCACTTTTTGGTGTCATGGCACATACCCTTTTCGTGTTCAAGTAACCACGCCTTGCGCTCAACACCGCTGTTGTAGCCACATAAATCATTATTTTTTTTGATAACGCGATGGCATGGAGCTACAACCGCAAAGTGGTTGGCAGCATTAGCCAGAGCAACAGCGCGAAACGCAGTGGGCTTGCCAATGGCGCGCGCAAGGTCTACATATGCGCAGGTGGTGCCAAACGTAATTTTTTGCAGCGCCTGCCACACACGTTGTTGAAATGGAGAACCGGCAAAGACTAGCGGCGTGGTAAATTTTTTAAGTGTTCCAGCAAAGTAGGCATTCAGCTCGCGTTCAACATTTTCAAGAGCAGGCGTGGTGCCGGGCGTTAGCGTTGCTTTGGCTTGTTTGGTAACGCGTGCAACTTTGTGTTCAAGGTCTTTTGAGCCCACAAAATCTAACAGATGCAGCGCTTGCTCGCTTGCAATTGCCAGCATGGGGCCGAGTGGTGTTTGTATAAAAGCTTTTTTTAATATCATAAAAGTTTCTTTAATTTTTTAGGCTGTTACTTTGTGAGATGTATTTAATCCACTCGGTCTTAAATTCTTGCTTGCCAAGTTTAACGATTTTTTCAAAATTGTTATAGTTGCCTAAAAGCGTCAAAGCACTATCCCAACCCCATCGTGTAACTAAAAAATCAACAAGAGAAAAAGAAACCTTAAAGCCGTTTTTACATGCAAAATCTATTGCACCATTTGTTTCAAGTTGTTCAATATCTGGCAGTTTTGCCATGTCTTTGCCAAGCTCTTTGTTGCATTGTTGTGCGGTAAACCAATTGGCTTTGTACAGTGCTATTCCCTGCTGCAACCAGCGGGGTAGTTCAGTTGCTGTGCTGAACTTGCTATATAAAAATAATGTTGTTAGGCCCATTTTGTAAGAGTGCATCAAGCGTTCACGCGTGAAGGTTGTGTCTGGTGCGTTGGGGCAAACCCGTGTGTCGGTGCCTTCTTTGGTGCGTGCAATGACCCAGTTTGGTGCATCGGGCCAGCCAAGAGCTTCGTGCAGGCTTACAAGAGTTGGGTGGATGGTGACAATAAATGGTGTGCTGGGTGTGTGGTTAAAATCTTGTGAAAGCCTGGCAAAAAAAGCTTCATTTTGCACAAGTATTTCTTCGGCAATTGTCTGATCTTGTGGTGCGCACAAGATTTCAAAGTGATCTGTTTTTTTGTAGAGTGTTGGTGGTTGAGCACTAAGATGCAGGCAGGTGCTGAGCATGAGCGTGGCGAAGCGTAATCTAAAAAACATCGAATTATTCCCTTTTTTGCGACTTTTTTGAAGTTTTACAATTTTACTCAATGGACTGAGTAAAATTACTCAATGCATTGAGTAAAAATCAATTTTTTAAAAAAGAGCAGATATTTGAAACAAATTTGCGCTTGCTGTACAAAAGATGTACAATAAAACGTAATACCATCGAATAATGGTTTTACACGGGAAAATTCCGTGGGGCCAATGGGCATTGCTGGGCAATGTTGCGAGTTTGGCTTTCTTCTCCTTAACATGTGCGAACGACGTTAAAACACGGGAGTTTCCCGCCGCGCTGCAATGGCGATAGGTGGCGCTCTTTTGTACAAAACTGTCGCAGGTGTTTTTATGAGATAACAATGTTGTTGTCTCAAGGAGTTTCTTATGTTTTCCAAAATCTGTAGCGTCCTGTGGGGCGATATTTCTCGTGAAGAGTTCAAGAAGTTTGGACTTCTTTCTGGTGTTTTTTTCTTCATGATTGGCGCGTACTGGATGGTGCGCTTAATTAAAAATGCATCATTTATGCATTTGGTTGGGCCGCAGAATTTGCCGTACGCAAAAATGGTTTCATTAGTTTCGTTGTTGGTCTTGGTGCTTTTTTACAACAAGCTGGTCGACTGGTTTGAAAAAACCAATCTGATTTATTTGATAACGTTGTTTTATGGCACCCTCTTTTTATCCTTTTCTTATTTACTGACGCTGTCTTCAGTGGGCAGTTCAACATTGCCATTGTGGGCAAACGAAGCACTTGGTTGGATTTTTTATGTTGCTACTGAAAGTTATGGCTCGCTGGTCATAGCGCTCTTTTGGTCGTTTGTGGCCAGTGCCATGGACCCAGCATCAGGTAAGCGCGGTTACCCCGTGATTGTTTCTGGTGCGCAGTGTGGTTCGTTACTTGGTGCTTTTTTAATGGCAACACAATCAACAGCACTTGGTGTGCCCTTGCTCACCTGCATTGCCGCCATTTCAGTGCTCATGATTCCGCTCATGATCAAGCTCTTTACCGTGCATCATGCCAAGGCTTTTGTAGCTGCTGGCGACAAAGAAAAAAAGAAACCAACAGGTGTTGTTGAAGGGCTTAAGCTTATTTGCACAAAGCCTTATTTGATGGGTATCTTGGTTGTTTCAACCGTGTACGAAACAGTTACCTGGTTGTTTGAATTTCACATGAATTCATCGGCACATGCAACGTTTGGTAGTATCGAAAAAGTAACATCATTTTTAGGAATTTATGGCGTTGCTACCAACATGGTTTCGCTGTTGTTTGCGTTGCTTGGTACCAGCTTTTTCATACGTCGTTTTGGTATTACCTTCTGCTTGGTTGCCTACCCAACAATGTTAGCATTATTTGTGTGCTACTCCTGGTCGTTCCCTGGTATGTGGGTATTTTTAGTTGCGACAGTTGCAGCAAAAGGGTTTAGCTATGCGCTCAATAACCCATGCAAAGAAATGATGTACATTCCAACCAGTAAAGACATTAAGTTTAAAGCGAAGAGCTGGATTGATGTGCAAGGCAGCCGTTCAGCAAAAGCAAGTGGCGCAACTATTGCGGCCATGTTCCCTGCAATTCCTGCGCTACTGACCTACGGTTCAATGATTTCACTGGCAATTATTGCCGTGTGGATTCCAATTGCGTTGTTTGTTGGAAGAACGAATAACAAGTTGATTCAGAGTGGTCAGACGATCGAATAAAACAAGAGGGGGCGGGAAGTTACTTCCTGCCCCCTCACTACTAAAAATTTAACTAACTAATTTTCTTGCTGATTGTGCCATCTTGGTCTTCTAAATTTTGAATACCAACAACATTGCCATTGGTATCAACGACAAATTTGTAGAGCATGTTAAAAACATTGGAGCCCCAAGCATCGTGCTCGGTGCTATACAAAAAGCGAATATATTGCTTCCAATGGTCTTTGCCTGTTCGTGTGAAGAGCAACGAATTATTATCTTCTGGTTCTATCTGTTCACTTTCTATCTTTTCATCAGAAACTTCGTACAGGCCGGCATACTTTGAGCAGAATTCCTGGCTTGAATTGCTATCAAAAATTTGTAGTTGGGGTGTTTTGTTTTCCAATAAAATTTCACTGATAAGATTTAATGTAATGGGTGCCATGCCATTATTCAACAAAAGAATCATAACAATTTCATTGCCAGAAGCAGTTAGATTTATGATGTTTAGTGCTGAGGTAAAATGAGAAATCAACCCATTGTGACTGATAGAACTTTTTGTTTCATTCTGTTCAACTTCAAGTCCGCAGGCATAATTATTCAAGAAAGGCTTTTTTAAAAGCGCAGCATATTCTGGCGAAAGCAGGGTTCCCTGTTTTACTGCCTGGGCCCAAAGATACACATCATCAACTGTTGATTTAATTGATCCGTCAGCACAAGCCTTTTGCATAAAATCGTCGTACGTAGCGCTTATGGCAAACATTGGATAAGCTGGTTTTTGTGCAATCAACGGGACGGTTCTGTGTGCGGCAGCTTGGTAATAAGTTTCGTATGATGCAAAAGTATTATGCATGCCAAGCTTGTCAAAAATGCGGCTTTGTAGGCTTTGTTCGTAGGAACATCCATCAACTTTTTCAATAATCTCGCCCAACAATCGATAACCAATATTGCTGTATTCGTAGTCGGTTCCAGGTTCAAAGCGTAGCGTTGTTTCGTATCCTAAAAATATTTTTTTATCTCGTTGTAAAATTTCATCAATGGGTTTCGGTTCTTGTAGCATTGCATTAATTACTTCCCACGATAAATCATTTGGGCAGCCAGTAGTGTGCGTAAGCAGCTGGTAGATGGTAATTGTTTTGTGCGGATAGTCTGGAATAACGGTAGAAACACAATCGTCGACTGATAACTTACCTTCTTGAGCAAGCTGCAAAATAAGAACAGCTGTAAACGATTTGGTAATTGAACCAATACCAAAAGCGGTATCTGGCGTGTTTGGAATACCCTGCGCATCATCGGCCAAGCCGTAAGCTTTGCGCAAGAGTGCGGTACCGTTGCGGGTAATCAGCACGCTGCCGGCAAACTCTTGTTGAGCGGCAAGTTGTTGCAGGGCGGTATCAATAAGTTGGATTGCTGTTTCAGAGGTATCGCTTACTGTTTCTTTGGCAGCTCCTGCCAAGGGGCTATAAAAGTTGGCAACAGAGCACAAAACCGTAAAAAATAGACTCGCAAAAATAAACGATCTTTTTTTTGGAAAAATCATAAGGCCTCCATTTGAATTATTAGCGCAGTAATTTATCTGTTAATTTTATCTCACTTTGGCAATAATGGCAAATTTTGCTGGTAAATAGCCGGTAAACAGCCGGTAAATAGCCGGTAAATTGAAGAGGTTGTACAGTTTCATGTTTTCTGGGAGGGGTTTTGGGGTGGCCAGGGAGGGCCAGCAAGGGCTATATTGTGCTAATTACTACCTTGACTGCCAATTTAGCACAAACTCTATATTTAGGCCTTGCCAATCGATGCTTTAATGCGTGCTGGACAAATCATATAGTCCGGTGTAATATTTGTCCATAATGGTTGATTGTAATGACTGGACCGTAATAAATGAGACTTTTATGATAAAAAGAAGTATAGAAACAAGTTTACGTACCGCAGCTGAAAAATATCCTGTTCTGGCTATTTTAGGTCCACGGCAGTCTGGCAAGACTACTGTTGCTCAGCAGGTTTTTCCAAATCACAAATATCTTAATTTTGAAGATATTATTGATATTCAGGAATATGTAAATCGCGACCCAAAGGGATTTCTTGAAGAACATGCCAACCCTCATGGGCTTATTCTTGATGAGTTTCAGAATGCTCCACTTATTCTTTCTTACATTCAATTGGCGGTAGATAAAGAATACAAGCCTGGCTATTTTATTTTGACGGGTTCGCAAAACTTTCTTATGAACGAAGCAATTTCTCAAACGCTTGCAGGGCGGATAGCTCTTTTTACACTCCTGCCTTTTTCTGTGCAAGAACTTACTGAGGCCTCTTTGCTGCCGGAAACCGTAGAAACAGTCATTCACCAAGGTATGTATCCGCGTATTTATGCCCAAAATTTTTCGGCAACGTGGTATCAAAATTACATTAGAACGTATCTTGAGCGTGACGTGCGATCGCTAAAAAACATAACCGACTTGTCGCTGTTTCAAACCTTTATTGGGCTTTGTGCTGGCCGCATTGGGCAGATACTCAATGTTTCTTCACTTGCCAATGACTGCGGTATTACGCAGGCTACCGCTAATTCGTGGCTTACCTTGTTGCAAGCAAGTTACCTGGTATTTTTATTGCAGCCGCATCATAAAAGTTTTAGCAAGCGACTTGTTAAGTCGCCAAAGATCTATTTTTATGACACGGGCATCGCATGTGCAATTCTTGGTATTGAATCGGCAGAAGAGATTTATAAACACTACATGCGTGGTGGTTTGACTGAGAACTTTGTGTTAACCGAAATTTTGAAGCAGTACTACAACAACGACCGCATGCCGCGTGTTTATTTTTGGCGCGATAAAACTGAGCGTGAAGTTGACTTTGTTCTTGAGCGCGGAACCGAACTGATTCCCATTGAAGTTAAAGCGGGAAAAACCGTTTCAACCGATTATTTTGATAATCTCAAATACTGGTGCACGTTGGCCGGTATGGATACGGCACGAGCATTTGTTGTCTATGCTGGCAAAGAGGGTCAAAAGCGTTCTTCTGGTACGGTGCTTGGCTGGCAGAATGTGGCAGAGGTTTTTAAAGCAACCTAGTTTTGTGCTAATTACTACCTCGACTATCAATTTCTAAAGCGCCTTGCGCTGCTTGGGTATTCATGAAAAACAGCAAAACTTCAACGAGGTGCCTTCCACAATTATTATCTTCATAAGCGATTTGGGCCACACCTTCTGAAAGGCTTCGACACGGACATCTTTTTGCTTAAATTTTCTAACCTGATATTATTAATTTGTAAGAAGTATTAAACATATAAAAAGGATTCAGTATGAAAAATACAGTATTAGTAATTAGTTTTTTTGCCCTATCAGGAGTTTTAGGAGCTGCTGCGCCACAGTATCAATTTTCAGGAGAGGAAGCCGTTAGCTGTCTGATTAGAAATGGTCAAGCCAGAGATTGCGATTTGAGTAACCAAGATTTACGTGAGACAATGAAGACGGTCAACCGTGAGTATCGTCGTATGTGCATCTCTACGGATTTCCTTGATGCAAATCTATCTGGTGCTGATTTGTCTGGTGTTGATTTGAGCTGTGCAGAAATGAGAGATACAAACTTAACTGGTGCAAAATTAACTGGCGCAAAGTTAATTAATGCAGTCATGCGGGGTGCAAACTTAACTGGTGCTGATTTGTCTGGTGCAGATTTGAGTTATGCAGATTTATCTCGTGCAAAATTAACTGGTGCAAACTTAACTAACGCAAACTTAACGGGTGCAACGATGTACCAGGTAGACATGACGGATGCAACCGTAACAGGTGCAAACATGACAGATGCACGTTATTTGGATACGGTAATCGGTTATGTGCCAACAAAGTAACTAGCTAAATCAATAATTAAGCGGGTTAAGAAATTTCAAAGATTTCTTAACCCGCTTTTTTTATCTAACATTAATAAAACATTAGCAGGTGGAGTGGAAAAGGCCCACAACGCGCTTGCCTTCTTTGACTAGCTCATTGTACGTATGAACTGCCGTTCCCGGCTTAGAAATATCATATCCTGGCTTTTCAATAGTTCGTTGTACAAAAACTTGCTTGCCATTTTTTTCAAGATATTCAACAACTTCATCCTGAACTTGCAAAACCCAATCAACGCCTCGAGAAAGCACAAAAACGTCTGCCAGGTCCAGTAAATCTTTAACTTGTGCAATGCCAATGCCTGGGTTGTGGCGCATGCTTGTAATCCCCCAGTCCCAATCTTTGGCACCTCCTGGGGTGCAAATACAATCTTTAAAGGTTGATTCCCTGCCGTTGGCATTTTTAACGTTGATTTCACCCCATTTGATGCTGGCAATACGTGGTGCCTGAGCGATCTTATTTTCTGTATTTTTTTCTCTAAAACTTGGGTTTAAGCAAGAAAATAAACATAAAAAACTAAAAGAAAACAATTTGATAGTCTTCATAAAATGGCCCCTTTTATAAGTTTTATGGCAATCGAATACCTTTCATTAACTATCAGCTTGGCATTTATGGCAGGTTTTATCAAATGGGTTGATGCCTATTGTTGCGCGAATACTTATAAATTATATTATATTTGAAATAATTATTGAATATTGGTTAGCAAAGAGATGATCAAGTGCTTTTTGTGCGCTGTTTTCTTGCAATGTCGGCTAAATAGATGATACTTTCTTTGAAAAGATTAGGCTGAGATTTCTATGAAAACTAGGATAAAAAATGAAAAAATTACCAATTGGGCTTAGTGATTTTAAAGAGCTTATTCAAGAGAACTATTATTTTGTCGATAAAAGTTTGCTGATCAAAGACCTTCTTGAAGAGGGAGCTAAGGCTCTACTTGTTCCTCGTCCGCGTCGGTTTGGCAAAACATTAAACATGTCCATGTTGCAGTACTTTTTTGAAAAAGCGCCAGAATCAAATCGCAACCTGTTTAGCCATTTAAAAATCTCACAACATTCTGAAAGTATGATTCATCAAGGACAGTATCCGGTTATTTTTCTGACTTTTAAAGATGCTAAAAAATTAACGTGGGACGGGTGTCTTGAAAAAATAAAAAACGTTTTAAGTGGTGAGTTCAGGCGCCATAAATATCTTCTCGAATCGAGCGAGCTTGATGCGCAACAAAAAAACAGTTTTCAAGCTATTATTGATTGCAGTGCAAGTCAGGGTGTTATTGAAAATTCACTTAAAGATTTAACAACTTATTTGCATGCGTATCACGGTAAAAGACCGATCATATTGATTGATGAATACGACGCGCCAATTCAAGCTGGTTTTATGAACGGTTACTACAAAGAGATTATTAATTTTATGCGAGAAATGTTGAGTGAAGGACTTAAAGATAACCAGAACCTACACTTTGCCGTTATGACCGGAATTTTGCGTGTAGCCAAAGAAAGTATTTTTAGCGGTTTAAATAATCTTAAGATTTGTTCATTAATAAACAACGCTTATTCAGACAAATTTGGGTTACTTGAAGATGAAGTGCGAGATTTGATGGATCACGTTGGGCTTGTGCACAATCTTGATGACATTAAAGCATGGTATAACGGTTACGCTTCGGGTGATGATCACACGGTTTACAATCCCTGGTCGGTGCTGAATTATGTCGACAATGATGGAAAGTTTGCGCCGTATTGGATTAATACGAGCGAAAATGTCCTGATCAAAGAATTAATAGAAAAGGGATCAACTGATCTTAAATTGGATGTGGAGCAGTTGCTTGCCGGTAATGCTATTGAAAAATATGTGAATGACAATATTTTCTTGGATAATGTATTTTCTCAAACAGATGTCGTTTGGAGTTTCTTGCTTTTCGCTGGCTACTTATCTTTTAACAGAATTTGTTCGAGGAATGGGCTGATTTTTTGTTCGTTGCGCATTCCCAATCTTGAGGTCAGGGCTTTTTATAAACTTGTCATTTTTGAATTGCTAAAAAGCGACATGAGGACGAAGAGCACTGAATCAAGAGAACTTTTTTTCAGGCACAATAACGTTTAAAAAAAAGAAGAAAAAATGAAGAGCTTAAGTTTTATAGTTGTGGCAATAATGTTAGTAATAAGACCACTCATTTCAGAACCGATAAATTCTTTTCAAGCCAATAAGTTATTACTTGAAGCTAGCGCAAATGGGGACCTTGAAAAAGTTATCAGTGCTCTTGATGCTGGTGCCGATGTTAACACAGTAGTGCAAGAAAATGGTTGGGAAAAAGGTTTTACGCCACTTCATTTGGCGGCATTTTTGGACGAATGGCAAGCAGTTGATGAGTTGTGTAAAGCTGAAGGTATTGATGTTAATGCCCCCGTGCAAAGTTGTGGAAAGTATAAACATTACACGCCGCTCCATTTAGCTTCAATCAGAGGCTATGCGTCGTCGGTTGAGGCACTTTTAAAGCACCCAGAAACGGATGTTAATGCTGTTATTGAATGTGATGGAAAATATAAAGGGTTTATGCCGCTGCATTTAGCGGTGGTAAAGGGGTATCGCTTTGCGGTGATTAAACTTCTGGAGCACAAAGATATTGCCGTTTCTGCTCGCATAAAAAATGATGGCGAGTATGATGGTTTTACTGCGCTTGCGATTGCTGCTTCCCGTGAAAACTGGAAAATGACAGAAGAGCTTTTTAAGCATAAAGATGTTGTTGAGTCGATTAAGTGATACAATTTTTTTAAAAAATCAGGAAATTCATGAATGTATTATTTGGTCCGTATGGTAGCGTTTTCCCCGCATTGGGCCTTTCTGCCGATGTCTTAAAAGTTGCTCGGCATGGTCAGCAAGATTGGTATCGGTTGGCTGTTGAAATGATTGCCCGCGGCTACGTAAATGCCGGCGCCACCATGCCTACCGTCAATGCTTTTTTCTTGCGACCGGTTTTGCATGCTGGGTTTGCCGAACTTTTCAAAGATATGCTGTTGTTAAACATTCGCGCACTGCTGAGCGCGCTTGCCAACAAAGAACATCAACGCATTGCCATCTGCCTTGGGCCGGTTAACGATTGTTATACCCCGCAAGTAGCGCCCGACACCAAGCAGGCGTATTTGTTTCATCACCAGCAGTACGAATTGTGCTTGGAGGTGTTGAGTCGTCTTGGGCTTGGGCGTGACGATGTAGTGTTTTTGCATGAAACCATTGGCACCGAGCGTGAAGCACTTGGTCTTGCACAAGCGGCACAAGAGCTTGAAATTCCGCTTCTTGTCAGCTTTGTGGTCAGGCCGGATGGTTACTTGCTTGGTGGCGAGAAACTTGAAACAGTGATTACCAATCTTGATGATCAAGTGGCAGGTTTTGTTGAAGGCTTTGCGCTTAACTGCTGTTCATTGCATGCGTTTGAGCGTGCAATGGCAACATTTACCAACAAAGAACGTGTTAAGCGAATTGTAGGTTTTTATCCAAATTCGTATGACGCTGATCCAACGACGTATGAATCTGAAGTCGCATTGTTTGAACCACATAAACGGGATTCGTTAAAAGTAATTGCTGATATTGCCAGTGCTTACAACTTGAATTTTGTGGGTGGCTGTTGTGGTTTTGGTTATCCTGACGTTAAGCTTCTTGTTGAATTTGTTGCATCAAAAAATTAGGATATTTATTATGAAAAATTTTGTAAAAGTTCTTTTTCTCGCGAATATGATCTTTTGTTCGGTACAAGCGTCACATGAACAGAGTTTTGTTACGCTTTTAAATGATAACGACGACATAGTTCTTGATATTATTTTTGGCGAACAGGTTATTGCTTTGGAGCCAAACTTTCACACCAATCTTTCTTTTGCCCAGGTACAAGCGCAGGGAGTAATGGTTTCAGTAACTTTTCATGGCACAGTGTACCAATTTGATGTGATAGCCGATCTTTTTACGCAGCCTGATACGTTCAAGTTTTCTGTTGATCCAGGGCTACTCGGACTTCATGTAGATTTTTCTAACGGCGGCTATTCTTTTAAAGCAAACGGCGTTTAGGTTTTTATTGTGCGTGTAAATACTTAAATGGCTTCTTTGTGCTGAGCAAAAAGCTCTTTGTGCGCTTGGCAGAAGTTTTTGACAATGAATGCAATGCTTGTCAGGTATCCAGCAACTGAAAGTGCACTAGCCGCGGTAAGCGCTTTACCTTCAACGCCCATAGCTTTCCATAGCCTTACTCCATCGCCATTTTTGTCGCCCAAAAATGGTGTAAGACCATAAAAAACATTATACGTAAGATACAAGCAATGCAAAAAGCTAGCGTTGAGCAGAACTCTCTTGCAAGCAGGAGATATGTTTTCTGTTTTTAAAATAGCATTGAAAGGGCATAGAGCTGTGCGCAGGCTGCTGGTCATTGCTGAACTTAGTTTTTTGTCATCGGCATATGAGCAGTACGTGCTTGCCGCAACTAATGCTGCGTAGTTGAAAAGAATACCGGCAAGCGGTCCGGCCGCAATCATGGCATTTAGTTTGAGGTCAAAGTTGGTCTCGTTTAGATTACCGTTAAAGATTGTATAGCCGTGTCCCTGCCAGGCATCTGTATGAAAATACATAGTTCCTACCGAAAAAAGCTCTTCAGTTTTTGTATTTTCTTTGAGCTGACTAATACCGCCAATATGTATTTCTAGATCATGTAAAGATTCAAAAAGAGCTAAACCTGCAAGAGCATGTCCCAATTCGTGAGCAGTTGCAGATGCGGTGCAAAGCGGCAGCCAGAGTGCAGCAAGTTGCGCCGTGTTGATAGTTACTTCTTTCAGTATGACTTGAGGGCTTGTTTCTTGGATGCTTGGTGATTCAGTAAATGCATTACATCCAGAGCTCATTAAAAGAGTTGTTGCTAAGAAAATAGTTTTGAACGTCATGATGTTTCCGCCATAGCTTTTGAATACTTTTAGTAAGTGCTGTATATTTTTTGGACAGTTGAGTCTAGCGCAAGAATTTAAATTGTGAAGCTTGGCTACTATTATTGCTATGTCAGTAACGTTGGCAGCGTTTCATGCTCTTAAAAAAGAGATAGAAGTTGCTCAAAAGAGCAATGACGCTGGCTTGGCCGTATATGTACGGGCTTAAAACGTTGTTAGTGCAACGTGGAATTGTACAAAGTTTTTGACGCTTTACTGTTTTTATTTTGCAGGAATAAGTTGCATGTGGTAGCCCAGAGCATTAAAAATGGGGGCTAAGCTGTCCCATCGTGGGTTGCCACTTTTTGAAAGCATGCGATAAATGCTTGGTCGAGACATATCTATTGCCTTTGCCAAAGCAGTTATATCTTCGCCGCGTGCTTGAAGAACGTCTTTGAGTGCGAGTAAAAATACACGTTGGTCATCGTCAAGCAGTGCTTGATTAAGGTAACCAAGTGCAATTTCAGGATCTTGAAGTCGTTCGAAAAGTAGTTCTTGGTAATCTTTGTATACTTTCTTCTTCTTTACTTTCTTAATCATTTTTTGACTCCTTATAATCAAGCCAATATTGTTTTGCTTTTTCAATGTCTCGACCTTGGCTTTTTTTGTCTCCACCAACTAAAAGTATAACAATAGTTTCTCGTTTTTTTGCATAATAAATGCGATATCCTGGTCCATAGTCCACGCGGAGCTCGTATACGCCTCGAGCTCCCCTGATTGGTTTGCAATCGCCAAAATTGGCAAGTCTTACCCGAGCAAGTCTATTTAAAACTATTGTTTGGGTTTGCTTGTCGAGTTGGCTTTCCCATTCAGCATAGGGCTGCTTTCCGGTTTTTGTTTTATAAAAAACTACTGTTATAGTGTTCATAAATACAACGTATCTTATAAGATACAATTTTGCAAGCAATTAAAAAATGAAATCAACGCGATTGAGGAGAGTTTTCTACGAAGCATCGAAAAACTGCCACTTTTAGCCAATTTTTGAGCTGTTTGACATTGTGTAATTTTCTGTTAGTATTTAAAATAGTGTTGCTAGTTTAATGTCCAATTCTTATAAAAGGAGTCTATTATGACTTTCTGTATGCAGCGTATGCCCAACGGCATGCCATGTAATGACAGAATGCACCAGCAGATGCCTGCAGGGTGTAACGCTGTCATTGCTCCTGATTTTACGTCCGCTTTCGTGACACCTGTCCTTTCTATTCTATCTATTCTAAGCCTACGGCTTATTCTGGGTCTTGTTCTCATTAGTGAGCGACGAGCACTCCTACCTATTCTATAATTTCACTTATTTGTATTTTTTGTTTTTAGGCAGCGCCATTTTTTGTTAATGGTGATTGTTTTGTAGATCTTACTTTTTTGCGCGCGTACAAGGTTGTCTTGTTTGCGTTAGCATTTTAATGTTTTAGGAAAAAAATGAACGTAAAAAACGTATTGTTTAGTTTTTTTGTCGTGGGAGTTTTTTGCTCTCAGAGTAATCTGTCAGCTGCTGCTAGCAGCTTTGTGCGGGCGGTAGCCCAGCAAAGGCGGGCCGTAACTCCACTTTACGCGCGGATGTATACATCGTCGTTGCATGACGACCGAATCGGTTTTGTTGATGACTATCAATCTAAAGATGAACAGCATGTTGTAGCTCTTGCTACCAAGAAAGAACTTGCTCTGCCTTTGTTTAAAACTAGCAATGCCGTGAGCAAAGTATATCGAGTTGATGGTGTTCCTGTTGCTTTTGTCAACTATAACAGAGGTTCTTTGGATAAATTGCCGTGGTATCCAGATTTTAATGCAGAAGTTTATCACTTAGCTGTGCATGATGATTTTGGGGGGCGTGGTATCGAGCGCGAGTTGCTTCAAGCTGCTGTTCAAGATTGCAAAAAACATGCAGTAAAAGTGGTAGAGCTTAGAACGCATGGGTGGACAACTGAAGAACTGGAAAACCTCTTCGTGCAGGAAGGCTTTCGCTTAGATTCAGATGAGCAAAGCAATGTTCTGTGGAAAAAAGACGTGGGGGTTTCGTTTGGTTATTTTATGGCTCCGCATGGTTCTAATGCATTTTGGGGACAGTTTTTAGTGCGTTGTGCTGTTCTAGGAGTAGTGGTTCTTTTTGTTGTTTATGACGAAGTAGTGAATGGTAGGGCTTCTGGCCATTCACGTGTTGATTGTGCCGATGATGATTCAGGCACGGTAGAGTAATTTAAATTTTTAGGAAAAACAATGAATAGTAAAAACGTATTTTTTATCATTTTTGTAACGATAATTATTTTTAGTGAGCAGGCAGCTCACGCTGCTGCTGGCAGCCTTTTGAGGTTGGCGATACGGAGTGGCTGTATGAAAAGTACTCAGCATGTGCGAACGTATGCATCGTCCTTCGACAAGCTCAGGACATACGGGCATGCTGGTTTTATTGACGATTATCATCCAGAAGATGAAGCATATATTGCTCCTATTGCGATTAAGCATATGTTCAAATTGACCAACAGTTCTGTATATCAGGACGATGCGCACAAGGCGTGGGAGCAGGAAATTGCCGTAGCGCTTAGTTCTCCTGCTATCACGAGCAAAGTATATCGTAATCACGATGGTATACCGGTTGCTTTCATCAACTACGAAGTGCAAGAACCAAGTTCTTTTGCAAAATGGTTGCCAGAGAAATTGAGTGGATCAACGGGACACATCCGTCACATGGCGGTTGCTGATGAGCACCAAGGGTGCGGTATTGGAGGTGAATTGCTCGAAGAGGCAATGCGTGTTTGTGAAGAGCATGGTGTGTGTTGCATTGAACTTGGCACAACGGGATACCCTTCCAAAGATTTGGTAAAATTTTACCGCAACGCTGGTTTTCGTGTAGTAAAAGAGCCTGGCAAATATAGCACGTGTAGTGATACCAAGTGGCAAAAAAAAATACGACCAAACTTGGTTGGTCTTGTTGATGATTGCGTTGATGGTGCCCGTCTCATTATTTGGATGTGCACTACAACGGCTATTATTTTGGTATCGATAAAATGGCTTACCGGTGAAAAATCTAGTATTGACGAAAAGTCTCATGATGCTCATGTACGTGTTGATTGTGCAGATGATGATTATGTTGCTCATGATTCGCAAGCTGATTGATTGATATAATCGCAAAAAAAGGGCGGCACCAGTTAAATAATGGTGCCGCCCTTTTTTTATTGCTATGTTTTACAATCTTTATCGTGTTTGTGTAGACTGTGCTCAAGATTGGTAAGAAAATGATTATGGTTACGACTGACAAGGCTCTCTTGTGGTGAAGGATTGCATATGAAATTTTTTATTCAACGCTGTTTATTATTTTTGATTGGTATGCTTTTGTATGCGACAAGCGCACTTCCTGCTGCACGGTTTGGATCGGCGCTGCGATCTTTTTCAATGGTGGTTAGGCCAATGGCTGGCGTTGATGTTTACCGGCAAGCTGACCAAGAAGCAGTGTTGGCAATTGCACGTAAAGAATTACCTTCGTTAGTCAGTCTAGATCTCTATGGCTATTCGGTGGAAAGAGCCTTGCAAGAAGATATTCTTGGTGCGCTTGATGACAGTTTGGATGATCGGTATGGCGTAGTGAGTAAAGTGTATCGTGATGAGCGTGGCACTCCGCTTGGTTTTGCTACGTTGGGTATTCTTCCTGTTGAAAGAGCGGCGGTGCTTCATCATTTGGCGGTTGATCATCGTTATCGTGGGCAAGGGATTGCCAGTGCGCTTGTTCGGGCAGTTCTTGAAGAATGTTTAGTGCATCCAACTATTGATGAGATTGTGTTGATCACGCTTGATGATCATGTGCCACCGCACGTGAAGCGCTTGTACGGCGATACATGTGGTTTTACAGCCTCTAAGCGAGAACATGGGCCAGGATATGTGTGGAGTAAACCACTGACGTCGCCAGTGAAAGAAGAGCTTCAATTAAGTAAACGTGTGATTTGCCAAGATGATGATAACCCGGATGATCATAAGCTGGATTTGGATACCATGGCCGGTATTGCTAGTGCGGTTGTGGTAACGGGGCTGTTGGTGGGGAGAATTATTTCAGATTATCGTGACTATCAAGAGAAGCGAGTTCAAGATGATGATTGAAATGTTACCAACGTACTTCAAGTGTGGGCAGGCCTGCTGGTGAGTAGCGCGCAAAAACAAGCGTATCGCTCATCTGCCCATCAACAGTTACACGGTTTTGTTCTAAGGTTGCTTCATGCGTAAAGCCGAGCCGCTCGGCAACTTTTTGGCTACGAATATTTTTTATGTCGCAGGTAATAGCAACGCGGCGCATGCCAAGTTCTTCAAACGCATAGCGGGTGAGCGCATTGACTGCTTCAGTCATAAAGCCTTGGCCACTTTTTGACGTGCGGATCCAGTAACCAATCTGGAGACACATGCTTTCCCATTCAATATGATGATAGCCAGTGGTGCCAATAAATTCTTGTGAGGTGCGATCAAACATAAAAATAGGAAACCATGGCTCTTCGCTTTTTTGTACAATCCAATTTGTTATTGCTTGCTCTATAAAAAGTTTGGTTTCTGCAAGCGTTTGGCGCTGCCGCGCCCACGGCATAAATTGGTTGAGTTCGTTAAATGATTCTTCAACGCCAGCGTTTACTGCTGCACTGTCTTCAATACAAGGCTTTCGTAATAAAAGCCGTGGTGTGGTGATGGGAAAGGGGAAGTGACGAAGTGATTGAGACATGGCAAGTTCCTTTTTTTACAACGATTCCAGTTTTACTTTAAGCAAAAAAATTGTCTCGCTACGCAATTTTGTCTTTGCCCAAGCTTTTTGTTTTTCATCTAGCAATTCACCAATTCCAGAAAGTATGCTGCGGTCACTCATTGATTCAAGTTCTGTCATACATTTCTGCAAAAACTGTTTCATTGAAAGATCGGTTCTTTTTTTAATAATCTCTTCGTTGACTGGCCAATTATTTTTTAAAAAGAACCAAGTATCAAAAATATCCCGATTTGTTTTTCCAATGCGTTCGATCATTGCAACCATTTTATGAGCAACCATATCTTCTCTGATCATAACTTTCATAGAAATGCCAAGGTAAGACTTTATTTCGTATCGTGATCCAAAATTTCTACGATTAATTTCAACTTTTATGTTGTAAGCATTGTGGAGTTTGTCGTGATACGAAAGGAGAAAAAAGAGACTGTAGCGTTTTTCTCGGGCTTCTTTGACGGTGCCGTATTCTTTAAGAATGGTTTTTATGTGCTCAAAAACCTGGCTTTCTTTTGTTGGGTCGAGTAAATCAAAATCTAAATCGACTGAAAATCGGGAAAGATCATAAAACAAATAAGCGGCGGTTCCACCTTTAAAGCCCAAGAATGGGCCGATTGTTGTGTCAGTATAAATGTCTTTTAAAATATGAATAAGGATATTTCTGTGCGTAGCGGTTTCTAACGTCATAATTCAGTCCTATCTTCTTTAAAAGCTTTGAAATAATCATGTACCTTTTTTGTCATGCGCTTGTTGTTGTAGAGTGGTAGCAGTGCGAAAACTTTTTCAAAATCAAGCGGGGCAAGATTGTCGAAGTGATAATCTTTGTTGAGATAAAGTACATCTAAAAATGCCCGCTCTTTTGATGCTGTACAGTAGTTTCCCTTATTTTCAATGCCGGCATTATTGGTAAGAATAGTGTCTTTAATTTTTTTGAATGAATATTCTTTGCCGTCGCACATAATGTCTTTGCTTTGGTAGCTTGCAACAAAGATTGTAGCATAGTGTTGGAACACAATTCCTGCCTCAACAAGAATTGTTTCAAAGCTTACATATGACGGCGTAAAAATCTTTGTTGCTAGTTCAAGCCTGTCGTAGTTCTTGTCTTTGGCATAAAGTCCTCGGCGAATTGAGTAAAGTTCACCTTTTTGAATGTAATAGTTTAAGCGCCGTTTTAGAAGTGCTGGTTTCTTTTCGCCCGAAGCTAAAAGAATCTCTTTGAATGAAAAAACGGTGCCTTTGGAACGTAAAATGTTTAAAATATCGGTTTTTTCCATATTCTTCCCCCAAGTGCTATATTTCCTATGATATGAGCCAAAGGTTACATGTAGCGTTACCTTTGGCTCATATCATAAAGGTTTGGACTAGGGAAAAGCAAGAGATTTGTTTTTGGAAAGCTACAAAAGTTTTTCTATAAACGCTTTAACTTGATCAATGCACTGTTGCTGAACAATTGGATCATCTTTAAAATTTTGTGTGGCGTCAATAATCAACACGGGCACCTGCGCAAGCGAGCTTGGTATATCTTTTTGTTCAACAAACCATTCGCGGTAAAAGGTGTCGAGCAGTTCTTCGTACTGCAGTGAAAGTACCTCTTCGCCTGTTCTGCTGCGCGCTCGAACGCGGTCAAGTGCCGTTTGTGGGCTTGTTTGTAAATAAATAAAGCCGCGTGGCCGGGTGATACCGTTGGTACCAAGCCAGTTGGTAAGTTGTTGTAAAATTTCCCATTCAAGATCATTCATGGTGCCTTGCAGGTGGGCCATTTTTCCATAAACATAACAATCGGCATACAACGAACGATCAACGAATGCTACCGATGCTGTTGTATCTTTTATCCTGTTTTCAGCTGCTTGCAGGTGCATGAGGCTGATGTACGCATTGGTGGTAAATGTCCAGCGTTGTGGGTTGCTCCAAAAAAGTTCAAGCATATTCCCAGCGCCATTAACATCAAAAAATGTTTCAACTGGTTCGTAAACGGCGGTAACGTTGGGCAGGTTTTTTTCAAGCAATTGAACAAAGGTTGTTTTGCCAACACCGGTTGCACCTTCAATGAAAAAGCAGGGTGGTGTGGTGGCCGTTAGTGATATGAAGAAGAGGTAGGTGGTGGTGAAAAAGAATATTTTTTTGTTCATGTTGTTTTTTTGCGTGTTTGATGGTGTTGAATAAAAAGTAAGTTTAGCAATAAACAGGCGAGGTTGCCAACGAGCAAAAAAAGAAATTGAGAATAGATTGTGTTTATCAAAAAGCGGTGGTACAGTGGCGCCATATGAGTCCAGCACTAAAAATATAAGGAGCTTCCAATGAGTATAAAATGCAAATCTTGTACTTATGAAATGTCGACATTTGAATTTCTTGGATGTTTGACGGCCGAATTATTTGAGGTTTTAAAAGGCAGATTAACACGAGGTGTCTCGGACAATTGGGATCAGTTTATGGCTGGTTTTTCCAATGATAAAAAAATTGCATGTCCGATATGCGAGAAACATGTTGGCTGGATAGCAGAAGCAACATACGAAGCTTTTATTCAGAAGATTAAGAATCAAGGGATTCAGAATGAAGTCTAGAGCTCGAAGTTTTCTTCTGGCTCTTTTTGCATTTGTGTCTTGCGTATCTGTAGTCGTTTCTGCAGAGCAGAAGAGTCAGATGCCTTCTGATGCTGAGCTAAGAAAGAAAGACGATATTTCTCATGAATTTATTGCATACGTTCTTACTGAAGGGCTTACCATTATTGATTTGGTTGAAAACATGGACCAAGGTATGCAAGAAAAACTCAAAATTTGCTGTTCTGGTTGCAAACAAAACTTTCTTACCTGCTGCGAATTGGCAGGAAACTTGTGTTCTGCTAACGACCAAAAAAAATTGGATGAATTAAAAGAACATTTGTCTAAAAAAAATTATCAGGACATTGTTAGCTTTATGCTGGCTTGTACACAAGAAAAAGAAATAGTTTGTTCTTTGTGTCAAAAATTTTCTCAATGGGAATTGATTTAAATTACTTTTGTGTTCGGGAAATTTCGTCACACTCACGCAAAATATCACTCACCCGCTCATCACTCAAATGTAGCCTGCGCAATAAATCTTTATGATTATGCACATCAAGGCATAACACAATCCCTTCACGCAAAAGTTCTTCAATAGCGCTTTTGGGCAGTGAAGAAAGGCAGGTGATGGGGTGCAGCCCCAACTGGTCAACAATCCGTTCAAGCCCATTATTTTGTGGGTAATCCCACGCGAGCAACTTCATGCCCACGCACAGGCCGTACTGAATTGCAACCGTGCTAATTTTTGCATTGGTCACCAGCCACGTGCCAGAAAAATCATTGTTGTGGTTGCGCGCCAAAATATCTTCATAACGCGCTTTAACATACAGCGCCGTCTGAATTGAGCAACGTGCGCCCACAGCATGATGAAATTTGCATTCCATAATAAAACGATCATGATCTTTGATTGCAATAATATCAACCTCGTGCGAAACGCATTTGCCCATAACGACTTGGCCAACGACAACTTGGTAACCTTGCCGTTTCAACAGTTCGGCAACATAGTGTTCAAACGGGAATCCGCTGGGCCCCAGTGCCATAATTGCTTGTCTAAAGTGGTAGCGCCCTGCCACAGCGCGTTGTTGCTTTTTGCCCAACAATTGATGCGTGAGTTGATAGAGTTCGTGCGTGGTCATGCCCTCGTGCATTAATGGCTTAACGTCTGCACATACTTTTTGAATCAGTTCGGGGTCTGCGCCTGCACGTTGCAGCGATTGACAATATTTTTCTTGCGAAAATGGTTCGCGCTCGCCGGATGCTTTTGTTATATAAACAGTTTTTTCCATAATTTTTTAGCGCGCAATTAATGATCGCAGCATCCATGCTGTCTTTTCGTGTTTCTCAATTAAGTCTGTGAGAAAATTGTTGGTACCAACATCTTTGGTTGTTTTTTCAATGCCGGAACGTATCATTCGTATCAAACTTTCGTGTTGTTGTAATAAATTTTTAATCATATCTGTTGGTTGTGGAATGTTGTCGGTATCTTCTTTTAAGCTAGCATTTTTTGCCATTTCTGACATTGAAGCAACTGCAATACCGCCAATGGCACGGATACGTTCTGCAATATCGTCGAGGCGAGAAAAGAGTTCGTGGTATTGGCCATCCAGAAGTTTATGATAATCGTTAAATTGTGGGCCGACTAAATTCCAGTGGTAATTTAGTGTTTGGAATAATAAAACAGAAGTATTAGAAAGCACTTCATTGAGTATGCTGATAGAACGTGTTCGATCTTCTTTTTCAATCCCGATATTTGGCTCAAGTTCTTTCATGTCGCGTTGTTCTTTCAACACAGGTTCCCTTTCTTTTTCATTATTAAGCATTGCTTGTGTTGCAAAATAGCTTGTGATACCAAATACGATAAACAAAAAACTTTTTTTATATTTTTTCATGAACGCAACCCTTTTTGATTTATTGATTATTACTATTTTTGGACGTTACCAAATAGTTGGTTTTGTTTGCAATGATTTAGGGAATTTAGAGATTCAATTGAGGATTTTTTAAGTACCATGCAAAAAAGTAAATAACATGATTAAAAAAAGGGCCCCTGTTTCCAGAGGCCCTTTTTTAATTAGACAAAATCAAGCTGCTTTTTCATGCGATTATAAACCGCACACCAGCATGCAAGCGTAAACAGCGTCAGCATTCCCATGCAGGTCCACCAAGAAAAGAAATCTTGTTGGCCAAGCAATGCGGCACGTGTTCCTTCCATAATGTAGGTAATGGGGTTTGCCAACAGCCCGTAGGCAAGCGGTGGCCATGCCTTGTGCATAGCTGCCCACGAAAACTGGAACCCGCCCAAAAACCACAGCGGGAAAATGAAGCGTGACCAGACGTTGCCAATCTTTGCAACTTTGCCAACATGTGCGGCAATAGCAAGTGCCAACATTCCGTAAAATAGGTTTGAAAGCACCGTGATGGCAATCAGCTTGCACCAGGCAACAGCTGCCAAGTTAAAACTTGCAAAAAAGAGTATCTTTCCTACTACCAGCATTGAAAGACTCAACAGTGTTCCAATGGTTGCGTACGCACATGCCGAGCTAAAAAGCACGACTGATGGTTGTACCGGCAGAGTCAGATAGTACCCAATGCTGCGCTCGCCAGCAAAGTCCATGATAATGGTTGCAATGTTGCTGTAGTTTTCAAATAAGCCGGCTGTTGCAATGATGCCCGCAAGTTGAAACAAACCAAAATCGCCTGCAAGACCAAACGTTTGCATCACGTGTCCAAAAATTACCAGCGTACAAATTGACCAAATTTGGATATTGACCAACTTTGCACGTAATTGATGGCTCGCTATCTGTAAGCGTGTGCCCAGCAGTTTAAAAAAAATAGTAGCAGAGTGTGCTCTAGTTTTATTATTCATAAATCACCTTATTTGTTTTCGTCAGTGTTTTGTTGCATGAGCGCAATAAAAACATCTTCAAGATTATTCATATTAAAATCGGCCTTAAGTTTATCGGGCGTTTCAATCAGCTTGATTTGTCCCTGATCCAAAACGCACACACGGTCGGAAAGCGCTTCCGCTTCATCCAAATAGTGTGTGGTCAAAATCACGGTGGTGCCCAACTTTTTAAGGTTTTTAATGGTTTCCCACAGTTGTCGGCGGATGTGTGGGTCAAGTGCAACCGTTGGCTCGTCAAGCAATAACAGCTTTGGATTGTGCATCAAACTGCGCGCAATCATAAACCGTTGCTTGTAACCGCCTGAAAGGACCGTTGCCTTTTGATGCAAATACGGTGCTAGTTCAAATTGTTCAACCAGCTCATTAAGCCGTTGATCAATCTGTTCCTTGGAAAGTTGATAATAACTTCCCGACAACCGTAAGTTTTGTTCAAGGGTGAGCGACGGGTTTAGGTTAGGCTTTTGTGGGCAAAAACCAAGTTGAAAGCGGTATGAAATGATGTCGTTATAAATTGACGTACCTTCAAACTCGATATCACCTTCGGTTGCTGGGTGCGATGTTGCAATAATTGAAGACAGGGTTGTTTTCCCTGCGCCATTTACGCCCAACAGGCCCAAAATTTCGCCTTCGTAAATGTCTAACGTTACGCCCTTTAAAGCTTGCTTGGTGCCATAACGTTTTTTTACGTTTTTTAAACGTAGTAATACTTTTTTCATAAAATAACTCCTTTGTAATCACAAGCGTGATTACGCAGTATTTTTTCTTAGTGTGCAGCAAAAAAAGATTGTACTTCTCTGCTGTACAAAATAAACAACAAAAAATTGATTGGGTTTAAGAGAGAGAAACGTTATAAGCTTAGCGAAAAGCTACCCTGCTTTAACGTTCAACCGCTTAGAAGCGGAAATTTAGATAATGGCGCTTAGGATGGCCACCGTTACTTTTTGCTTAATCATCGTCATGATGATCCCTTTCAGTGGATGGTTTTATAGCTCTTGCCAATACTAAAAATAATATTCTATAAGAATATCATAATGCTTGCCGGCTTGCAAGAGGGGCTTAAAAACCGTTAAAAAACGGTTAAAAATTGCTGTTTTTTATTAAAATACCAAGAGAAAGGTTTTTAGAATATGAAGAAAAAAATACTGCCATTATCTAAGGTTTATCAGCTGCTTGAGCCAGGCCCTGTGGTGCTGGTTTCTACGGTGCGTAAGGGCGTGCCCAACATTATGACCATGTCGTGGCACATGATGGTAGACTTTGAACCGCCGCTGGTTGCAATAGTCATGAGCAACCGCAATTATTCGTTTAAAAATTTGAGCACGAGCAAAGAGTGCGTGATCAACATACCCAGTGTTGAGCTGGCCAAAACGGTGGTGGGCATTGGGAATACTTGTGGCTCAAAAGTTAATAAGTTTGAAAAGTTTGGACTGACTGCTGTGCCGGCAAGCCTAGTTGACGTGCCCATGGTTGGTGAGTGCTTTGCAAATTTGGAATGTAAAGTTGTTGATACCAAGATGGCTGAGAAATATAATATTTTTATTTTGGAAGTTGTGAAGGGCTGGGTGAGTGTGGGGAAGAAACGCGTGCGGACCATTCACCATCAAGGCAATGGAGTTTTTGTTGTTGATGGGGAGGTGATTAGGTTGAGGTCGGGGAAGAAGTAGGCGGATTGCTGCCTTTAATGCTCAAGACTCCATTGATGGAGTGCTCCACAGGTAAAAGGATAAAAACCCTGGTAGAGTAGAGCAGGACCGCGACAAATTAGTGTCCTATCTTTTTGTTCAGTTGCAAGGCCCATTAAAAATACCTTTTCAACTTTACCACTATCATCAAGTTTTATTTTCCAAAGGGCTGCACCGCTCATGCCTTGAAAATTATTAAGAGTTTTTTCTTTGGTTTTAATGGGGGAGATAATGTTATCAACAGTTATTTTAACATGTTTAAGGGGCCATGTTTTATATTCAATATTATCTAAATCAGGTACAACAAAGTATTGACCAGCGTTTTTTAAATATAAGATTGGTCTAGGCGATATTTTCTTGTATTCTTTCCCTTCCCACACATTTCCCCATATCATCCAAAGGCAGTTTTCATTGTCGTAATTTATTGTTGTATTCTGATCGATATTCCAAAATTGTTTTTTTAACTTGTTTGTAACTACACCGTAAGATTGATCATCGAGTAAAATAAAGGCTATATCTGGACCGACCTCTGTATTTGGATTAGCCGCGGGTGGAAATTTGATAATTAATGAATATGCCAACTCTTGTAAATTTTCATCCAAATCAGGAACGCTGAAGCGATTTTGTTTTTCCTGAAGCATACAGTTAACTACATGAGCATTTGTTAGTATGCCTTTTTGGTTGCCCATAATTACAAATGTTCCACTACCTAATCCAATGGGCTTGGTAGGAACTTCTCCGGGATTAATAAGCGGAGAACAAAAGTCACTTATTGCGGATTTTGCTTTTTCAAGAAGGGCTAGTTCTTTTGCTGTCATGAGCGTTCCTTGGTGGTTTGGCGTAGAGCTTTTTATGAAAGATTTTATTTTGATGTATAAATGAATTTCAAGTAACCGTACCATGTTGTACGCTTTTCTAGTTCTGGAATGACTTCATTAATTTTAGTTGCAATATAAATCATTTGGTTTTGTAAGTCTCTGGGCACTATTTTTTGACCTGCTTCATCTTTCCTCGGTTCTAATTGGCCGATATTACAATCTTTTGCTAGCTCAAAAAGGGGTAAGGCAAGCTGGACAATTTCATTGCACTGTTGATAAAAATTTAAATGACTTAGTGCCTTTTCTAGCCAGTAGAGCTGGAAGGGATTTTTATTATCGCCTCTGTATATTTTATTGTATTGACACTCGTTTTTTAACGCTTTCATGGTTGCAACAAATTCACCTTGTTTATTACAATTATCAATGAGTTTGAAAAAAAGCCCGCTTATTATAGGAGTTGAGAATGTTACTATTATTAAAAGAGCATCTTTTATCGTTAATGCGACTGCCAACAGTGTTAATAAAGCAATGACTGGCAATAACCATTTCAGTAAATTATTTTGTAACCAATGAACCATATTGCTCCATGAATTCTTTGTGTGTTTAGTCATAAATTAACACCATGCAAACCATCTCTCTGTCGACATTTTCAACTATTGTAGTATACAACAAAATTGGATTTTTTTATAAGAATTATTGCATCTTTTTAGAACAAAAAAGAAGTGTATTTTTTAGAAAACTTCCAAATCAAAAACATCAAGTTTGCCAGCGCCAGTGAGATCGGTAGCATCCAAGGTGCCCTTGGATTCATGAATTTCATAAAGCAACTTTAGGTACTTGCCAGCAATCAAGCGCGGAACAGCATCTTTTCGTTTCAGCCCGTACCACTCCGTAAATACCTTTGCTGCCTTTTGATGAATTGCATGAGCGGCAAGCCCAAGCGCCGTTCTCAGCCGTGTCTAGGCCACCTTTTGCGCGAGGGATAATATGGTCCCATGAAAGGTTTTCTGTTGACTGGCAATATTCACAGGCTTTTGGTTTACCGGACATTTGCATTTTTATTTCACGCAAGACGTCACTCATTTTTATCTCGCCTGAAGAAAGTTTTGCTTTTCTGTCCATGATAAATGCGTAAGTATTAATTCCTGCGGATGCAGCAATGATTTTGGCGTATTGGTAATAGATCAGGTCTTCAATGGTTTTGATAGCGCGAGGTGGCATTGTGATTCTCCATTTTTTGAATCGTAAATAAGTTTACAGGCCCCATATGTACTTGAAAAATAAGTAGAGGCCGCGTAAAACTGTTATGAAGATTATAAGAGGTAGCATTGCCAACATAATAGCAAGAATGCACGGTACTGCAGCTAATGCAATAGGTACAATGGCTAGGATGATGAGGAAAACAATAACGTTAGCAACCTCTCTGAAATCTTCTTTTTTTGCTGTTTCTTCTTGAGGTTTTTGATCTGCTATTTGGTCCTGTTTGATTTGCTCATTGATTTTATTCATAGAATTTTCCGTAGTGAACAGGATTTTTCGTTTTATTTTTTTGCTTGGTATTCTTTATTGAGCGTAGCTATAACTTCTTTAGTAATGTCGTATGCAGGGTCAATGTAAAAGAAACTTACAGCGTCACAGTTGCTGCCATCATAATCTTTTTGATGTTCATAGGTAGCAACGGCGCTGGCTCCTAGACGTTTGACAATAGATGCGACAATCGCATATGTCTTACGCCATAAAGCTTTGTTTTCTTCTTCTATCTTTTGGCAGATTTCTTGGAATTGTGAAGATGGATAATCTTGATGTATTTTTTCTAAGCGCTTGCGTAAGTCAGCAGATTCCAAAGAGCAAAGGGGGTGTCCCTCTACCCAAGAAGCGTTTTGTGTTCCATATTGTATCAAGAGTGGGCATTTGTTAAAGTACAAGACAGGGCCTTGGGTAGTCGCACTTAAGTTGCTGAAGGCAACTGTGATTAATGCAAAGATTGATAGAAATGTTATTTTTTTCATTAGATTTCCCCCATTTTAGATTTATAACTACTGGCTTGTTCCTTCAAGCCATACTTCTTTACTTCCTTAAGTATGCCAGTATTAGTTCACTGTCGCAAACGGGTAGGCTTTGATTGGCAGCGTTAATCAGTATATTTTTTACAAATTGAAAATGTCCTTAGCTGTAAATAACAAAAAGTCACGATTATGTGATAAATAAGGCATAAATCGTGGCTTTACCCTTCGACAGGCTCAGGGTGAACGGTGGTAGGGAAAAGGAGGAAAAACCAGCTTCAAGAAGCTAAATACCAGTTTCTGCGCAGCTTTTTAACCTTCCCATCATTATTACCAACCAAGGTATAAACAGTCTTTTGCGTGTTATCCCCAAAATGCCTGAACGAGGCAACAAGCAGGTAATTCATGCTATCTCTGAGGTCGTTAGAGTAATTAGTCTTGCTGGTAGACCCTGCTCAGCACAGCTCAAGAAACTGAGCTATTGAGTCAGACTCAATGAACCGCTCGCAGACCCGGCGGTACAACTCTTCAGATTCTGGCCTCAAATTGCCGCTGTGGCAGTACGGCGTGATTAATGCGGCGCGAAGCGCGCGTGGTGTTGCGATCCAAATTTTGTCATAGTGCTTTTTTGGCACAAACAGATCATTGCGGCCATAAATGAACAAAACGGGAATGGTGAGCTGGGTAAGATATTGTTCGATGCAAACATCGTTCAAAAAAGCAAATGTAGTGGCCAAGATCATTCGCTTAACAGGTGGGCAGCTGGTAACCGCTTTGAGCGCTCTGGGCGCGCCTCCTTTTCCTGGTGAAAGTGGCAGCAGAGGGTCTTTGCATATGCTTTCGGCAAAGGAGCGCAGTGAGTGCCACGGGCTGTCTAGAATGAGATGGGTAAAGCCTGGGCGGCCTGCGCGTCGTTCGTCTGCTTGCACTTTGGCAAAGAGGTAGGTGCTGTAGCATTCGCCCAGCCCAACAACGCGTTTGTACTTTTTTCGCGTGCGAATAAAGTTGAGCACGGTGCGTACTTCTTGCTCTTCGTCGTGCAAAATGCGCTGTGTTGGGCAGCCAGAGGCAAGTGCTTTAAGCAAAAATGTTCTGTACGATTGATTCCAGCGGTAATCGAACATAATGACGTCGCAGTCAAAAAGGTACGCGTGGCCAAGCATAGATTCTTTTGGTGCTGGAAGACCTTGGCCTAGTATCACAATTGTGTCGCTGTTGTTATCAAAAAAAGTAATGGGGATGCGCAGGTTTGGGTCAGATGGTGACCAGAGTGTGTGATGCTGTGGCTGGGCACGAAAATGTGGGTAGGGCGTGTCGGCCGGGATGGCGAGTTGGCGTGGTTGGTCCAGCTGGTCGGCCACCAGGAAAAAATTTTCAGCCGCCTGCATGCTCGCGGTGAGTATGAGTGTTGCAAGCATAGAAATTAGTTGTTTGTTCACAATATCCCCCTCGGTCTGTGCAGAAAAAGATTCTGCATTTTTCTACTATTACGGGGGTAGTGTAGCAAGTTCAATATTTTCTTGCCTAGGAAATACTCTTTTTAGCGCTCTTTCTCTATCGTATTAAGCTTCTTATTCTGTGTGTGTACCAAACTTGCTGGCATCAAAAAATAGTTCAATGTGGGTAATCAATTCATTATGCAGCGTCAGATGTACTGCTGTTTGCAAGGTATCAACTGGTGCAGGAAATTTCATATCAATGGTCATCATGACATGTTCATGTTCAGCAACAACAACGTGAATAGTCAGCATATAAAAAAACGCCAAGTGCTTTTCTATTGCTTGAAGCACGGCATCTTTTCCGCTGCGAGTGCCCAGCGGGCCAACCAACTGAACGTTTTTGTCCAGATATTGGGCCATGGCGGTAATGTTTTTTTCTCCCATTGCGGTGTAATAAGCGCGTGCTATTTCTTTGTTAGTCATTATTTTATCCCTTTTTTTAATGAATTTTAACGATTATTTGAAGTTCTAATTTAATTATAGTAAACTATATTTAATATGTCAAACGGCCTATTTTTTTATTAGTTTTTTTGTAACCAGTGAGCTTTTTATTTATGGCAATTCGTAAAAAGAGAGTTTATGACTCAACCAGTCGCGATGCACAAGCTGCGCAAACGCGGCAACGCATTCTTGAGATGGCACAAAAGTTATTTCAGGCCGAAGGTTTTGAGTGCGTGACTATTGAAAAGTTGGCACAAGAAGCCGATGTTTCAATGCCTACTATTTATGCGCTTTTTAAATCCAAGCGCGGCATTGTGCACGCGCTCATGGAGCAGGCAATGCCGGCCGAGCAGCATGAAGCGATTGTGGTAAAAATTTATCAAGAAAAATCGGTGCATAAGCGTTTGGCGTTGGCGGCAAAAATTGCGCGGCAGATGTATGACGCTGAGCGTGCGCACATGGCTCTTTTTCGTGGTGCTGCAGCGCTAGCACCTGAGCTTAAAAAGCTTGAGGCGGCGTTAGAGAAACGACGGTACAAGCGGCTTGAAAAGACGATTGAGATTATGACAGAAGAGAAATCGATTATGCGGGGGTTGAGTGCCGAAAAAGCGCATGATATTTTGTGGGCGTTTACCGGACGGGATATGTATCGTTTGTTGATTGTTGAGCGGGGGTGGGGGTCTGGGGAGTATGAGAAATGGTTGGCGCAAGTTTTATTAAAAGTTTTGGTTGGTGAGTAATAGTTTTTTTGTTTTTTATTTAATTCTTTTTTCATCTTCTTACGATCTCTGTCTTATCTAATTTTAAAGCATTTCGTTTTTTGCAAAGGGGGTATTGCGACTCCCTTTGCAATGGGCGCACCCTCCTACGCTCTTCGCCATTTGGGCTTGTAGCTTCGGCGGGCAGGCCAAAGAAGTGTCTTTGGAATCTCTGACGCACCAACGCCCGACAACCGCGCTAACGCGCTCTGTTCGCTTGATGGTGCTTATTCAGTACGATTAATTACACTTTTCAGGATTCTAACTGGTCTCGGCGTCATTTACTTTCAGAAAGTATACAAACTTTTGCAAATTAAAAATTGATTAATGGCTCCCCATAAGCGGAAATGTCGAACGCAGCGCGATTAGCGCTGTCTCGACTTGTTTGCGCGTAAGCGGGTTTTGGGCAGCCGGCCCAAATGCACGGAGGTGCAGGAGGTGTTTGCATAACATCTCCTGCAAAACGAATAAATTTAGTAATGAAAAAAACAGAGATTGTAAGAAAATAAAAATAAATAAATAAAAAAACAATAAAGCGTTAGCTCTTAATTTTATTTTTCAAAACTGCAAGCAGATCAGGAAGCGTTTTATTCATAAAATGCCCTTGATTAGCATATTCATAATAATCAGTATCAAGCTGCTCGTGAATGTGCTGTGCTTCTTGAATAGGAATGTACGGATCATCACTTGATGCCAACTGAACAATCCACTGCTGATTCTTTTTTATAGCTTCCCACTGCCACGGTGCTGTGTAATAACCAGCAAGCCGTTCGCTTGCAAAACCAAGATCGGTGTAGCACGCGCCAACCAGCACACTGCCCCACAAGGGATATTTTTCTGCATAGCGCATGGCCGCAACAGCACCTGACGAGTGGCCAATGACAATCGTATTTTCATCGCACTGCAAAACATTGCGCATGTATGGCAGCCAGACTGATGCCTTGGCTTCAACATTGTCGGGCATGGTTGGTGCAACGACCGTGATATTATTTTTTTCAAGTTCGGCTTTCAGCCAGGGCGTCCAGAAATGTTGGTTGGTGCAGCCGCCATTGCCGTGAATGATAACAACTTTTTTCATGAGAGCATTCTTTCGCATAGCTTTATTTTTGGCAAGTCTCATTGTAGAGTATCCAAAAAATCATAACTTTAAAAGGAGCTCCATGGACAATAAAATTTCTGTACAGCGCATTGCAACCAAAGCAATCATTGCCAATGAAAAAAACGAAATTCTGCTCGTGCGCGAAGCGCGTTATGATGAAGGTACTAATGCCGGCAAGTACATGCTGCCCGGCGGGCGCATAGAAGTTGGTGAGCCGTATCTTGATGGTTTAAAGCGGGAAGTGCGTGAGGAGACCGGGCTAGACGTTGTTGTTGGCGCGCCGGTGTTTGTTGGTGAATGGTTTCCGGTGATCAAGGGCGTTCCTACACAAATTGTTGCAATCTTTTTTGCATGCAGAGCACTTGGCTTGCAGGTTGTTTTGAGTGCTGAGCATGATCAGTTTGTGTGGGTTAATCCTGGCCAGCTTAGTGCTTATAACATGACTTCGGCTGATGTGCAGGCGCTGCAAGCGTTTAGGAATTTTAGTAAGCGAGATTATGAAACGTTGAAGGTGAGCGGGCGTTTGGAAATATAAGTGTGTTCGTTTTTAAGAATTATTTTTTAAAATTAATACACTTGTTTGGTTTGGGAAAAAGTTATTATATTGACTTATAGTTATTTGCCATGCTAGGGTCCAGCAACGTTAAGATAAATCTTTTTGAAAGGATGGTATGGAAATTGGATGCAACATCAGGTGCAACAAGTGTGACAGAAAAATGGGTTTTTCAGAGCTTCTATCTTGTCTAACGATCAAATTTCTCAAAGAGTATGGCAAGCTTATTGCAGAATTTTTGGTTGGAACGATAATTAAAGAATGGCTTCTGACTTCAAAAAGAAGTTTGTTTGAGTTGGAGGGCGGTATGGCATCCTGTGCCAACTACTTTGATGTAAAATGTCCGAAGTGTGAAAGTTTAGGTCATTGGGATCCGGCTCCTGAAGAGGAAAAGAAGGTAGCTAAAAAAGTGAAGACTTCTGTTAAAGCGAGGGTGATAAAGTCAAATCTTGAAGTGTAACTTCAAGTACTATAGGGGGAGTAGTTATGAGGACAGTAAGAACGATTGCCTTTTTTGTATGTTTGTCATCTGCGATGCAAGCGCTAGATTTGGATAAAGTTCAAGAATCGCTTGCGACTGCCTCAGTGTATTTGATCATGATGAAATATCTTTGCTCTTGTGCACAAATAGAAAAAACTGTTAATGAAAAATTTGCTGACGATCTAGAAATGAAATGTAAAAACTGTGGTTTTTGTAAAGGGGGCGGAAAGTCACTGAGTGAATATTTGGACAGGAGGTTGCGCGAAGCTCTTCACGGTGGAAGCAGTTTTGATGGGATGGAAAAACTCCTAGACGAACATATTCGTTTGATGAAAGAAGGATCGATTGCTGAAATTGCAGATTTTCTTGTTAAGGTAGCAAATGATGCCAAATTTTCCTGCACGCAGTGCAGCGGTGTGGCTTGGGAAGTGCTACCATTTTCCGATGAGAAAAAAATTGTTCGTAAAAAAGAAAAAAGAGAGGGCAAAAAGCGTGCGCTTCTTTCTCCGGTAATCAATTTATTTTCTTAGTTTTTGTACTTTCTCTGTGTGTGCCAAAATTTTCTCTGCAGCTTCTTGCGCTGTTAAATTGGTTACATCGAGTTCCAGTAAATGTGGATGCGAGATGCTGATGAGTTGTTGGTCAAGTCTGGCGCCTTCGGTAGACGTTGATTTGAAACGCTCTGCGCGTCTTGGCGAGGTGACTCTTTTTATATGCTCTGCCTTTGCGATAGTTAATTTTACTGGAACAAATAAAGATTCTCGTGTATCTGCAATTTCCATTACTCGTTCGTAAAGACCGCTATCGGTTTCAAGCAATTCGTTGGTAAGCACATAGTTTTTTTCGAAGTCTACCATAATAAAATCAAATACTGCTCTTCTGATGCGGCTAATAGCAAACCATGCTGTTGAGGGAATTGGGGTTATTCCGTCAAGATCGATGAGCGACAGAATTGGGTTATTGATTAAATGATTATCAATAACTTTATACCCGTGGCGAGCAATATGCTGAGCAATGGTGTATTTTCCAACCCCACCAAGCCCGATAAGATAGATCATAATTGTTTGCACTATTATTTCCTTATAAATTCCGAATCTGTTTTCGATATTTTTTTAGCAGCGAAGCGTTGAGAGTTGTGGCATAAGAATGTTTTTGGTTTGAAAATAAGAAGCGCAAGCCATGCCCATCTTTTTCAATAGTCAGCAAAATTGACGGTGCGGTTGCGTACTGCGTATCAAGTACGGGAAGTATTATTGGTAAGAAAACAAAAACCGGAAATGGCTCAATAGCAAGCCGGTTGCTGTAAAGCCAGTTGCCGCTGGCGCCAAACATAAACAAGTCGGCATGCCCTGGTTTTTTCTTGCCGCACAGCAGTTTGATTTGTATCAATTTATTATGATGCTGAAGTTTGCGGTGTGATTTTTTGCTGGTCGAAAGCCTGTCCAGCTTTTGTATTTTGTCGCCGGTTGAATAAAAGTTATATACTTTTTTAAAGCAGGGAGCTGCAACGTAGTGTGCTGTTTCCGTTTGAATTGGCGTACCGAGCAACACCAGCTTGTCGATGCTTAAATTTTTTTTGTGCGTTTCTTCTGCCTGTGCAAGGTTGAGCAGTACGTTGCCGCCGTGGCTGTGGCCAATGAGCAGAAGCTCAACGTTTTCGAATTTCTTTTGTAAGTTTTCAACTTCTGCCAACAGTTGCAGGTACAGCTTTTCTGCTGCTTGTTGGCGATTGGTTTGGTCTAGTCGCCCGTTCCAGCCGAAGGTGTAGCACGAGCATGAGTTTGGCAAAAGTTCGGTAAACATGCTGGCCGCAATGCAGGCTGCTGGTTGATCTACAATTTGGTGCAAGCCCTCTGCGCCGAGTGGTTGGTAGTGGTAGACTGACTTTGTTTTGAGCTGGTCAAGATACAGCTGGTACCATGATTTGTTGGTGTGCCTGCCGCGTGAAAGAGACTGTTTGAGTGATGAAAACGATGCGCTAACGTTTGGCAGTGGCAGCATGGTGCCGTGCACAAAAACGACCATGGCGTGGGTGCTGGTGGTTTTTTGATCAGAAGCTTTTGGTGCTTCAATGGCAATCTTTGGCCGTTTGTTTAAACAGCTGGCGAAAAAAAGCAACACAAGCAGCGCGTAAGCGCTGGTAATTAAGCGTATAATCTTCATAAAACCAGCTTAGCACAGGGCAGGAGCAGATACAAACGGCGATAAATTAGTTACAATAAAGCGAGCTTAGTTTTTAGCCAGTTTGCCCTGCCTGTGCGCCGTAGCCACCTGGGCGCAGGCGTAAGCTTGTCGAAGGGTGAGGAAAAATCATGGAAATAATTGTAAAAATGAAGTGGGGTTCGCATCTTTTTGGTACTGCCACCCCAACTTCAGACATTGACATTAAAGGCATTTACCTGCCTACTGCGCGTGACATTTTGTTGCAGCAGATAAAACCCGTGGTACTTGAACAGCGGGCAAAAAAAGTTGGAGAGAAAAATTTACCCAGCGATGTGGATTATGAGCTGTACAGCCCACAAAAATATTTAGCATTGCTAGCGCAAGGCCAGTCGGTTGCGCTTGAAATGCTCTTTGCGCCAGACAGTGCGTTATTGCAGGAGCCACTGCCAGCCTGGCTAGAAATAAAAAAATTAGCGCCACGCATTCTAACAAAAAAATCAGCATCATTTGTTGGCTATTGTCGCCAGCAGGCAAACAAGTACTGTGTTAAAGGAGTGCGTCTTGGTGCTGCCCGTCGCGTGCTTGAGGTACTTGTGTGCGAAGAAAAAAAACTTGGTTCTTCTGCGCCGTTGCGGTTGATTCGCGATATTTTGCAAAGCCTGGTTGCTGACAATGATTTTTTGGCACTGGGTGGCGATAGACCTGACCTTGAATATTTTGAAGTGACCAACAAGCGCGCATTGCTCAATGCTTCCATCAAGTCGGCTCGGCAAATGGTTGAAAATATTATTGAGGAATATGGTGCGCGGGCAGCAATGGCTGAACATTGCGATGGGGCTGATTGGAAGGCGCTTTCACACGCGGTGCGTGTTGGCCTGCAGGCGCTTGAGTTTTTGCGTGACCATACCATTACCTTTCCATTGAAACGGGCTGAGCACATTGTTGCAATTAAGCAAGGCAAGGTGCCGTTTGAGCAGGTAGTTCAAGAGATTGAGCAGCTGGTGGCTGACGTTGAAGTAGCCGCACAAAATTCGACTTTGCCAGAAACTTTCGATCAAAAAATAATCGATGATTTTATTGAGCAGCTTTATCTGGAACAAATTAAAAAAGAGCATTTCATCTAAGATAAACTTCAAAAATCATGATGTTGGTATTAAAAATGTCGCCAATTGGTTCCCAGCCAGATCTTTGCCATGGTGTTTGGCCAGGCCAAACGTGAACTTCGCCAATAAACAGATGAGAAATTACTCCTGCCTGTTGATGAGAACCATAAATATTGCGAGCGAGTGTGCCATCGTCGACGTTGAGCGGGAAGGGGTTAGTTTCTTCGTTAAATGCCGGGAATTCTGCTACCGGAACATTTTGTGCTGGGTACACGGCTGAGTAAAATGCGTTAAGTGTTTCTTTAACGCCATTTTCCGGCGCAAGTCCCAAATATTCTTTAAGTTTAGGCAGTGTGGATCGTGCTTCTTGTTTGCCGACCAGTGATGAAACGTACGCATCTTTTTGTGTTGGATCTGTTAAATAAAGCCGTCCGCGAAAATTTAAGAGACCTTTAATTTTTGTCTGGTCTTCTGGTTTGTACCATTTTTCAATAAATGACAAAAAAAGCTCGGCATTGTCCGAAGGCTCGATCCATTTTCCGTACGGATAGTTGCCCCATTTGTTAATATCGCACATGTTGGTTTGTCGTTTTCTTATAGCATCAGTTTTAATTTTGATGGCAACGATCCCGTGTTTTTTTTCTAACCACTCTCGTACTTTATTGAGCACGTTAAGTGAGGCGCGCCAGGCGCAGCCCCAGCCCATGTCTTCATGAAAATCACCAGCTTTACAGATTTTCAAAAAGACATCATCTTCAAGCGGGCGTGCATTATAGTACGTAAATGGGCCGCCAACTGTTTGGCAATTGTTTGGATCGAGCTGATTTTCTGGTGCTGGGTGATTTGTTGAATACAGCGCGGTTTGGTTGGTTCGTAAATCCTCGCCATCGAATCGAATGGGTAGTCTTGCTCCTATCTTTGCCAAGCGTATTGCCAAGGTGCTCAGTTTTGTTTTGAGAACTACAAGAGAGTCGTGCAGGGCCTGCATGCCTATAAGCTGGTGTCCAGTGCCGGTAAAACACAAAACAAACAGCACAATTTTTTTATTCACGCTTTTTCTCTGACTTAAAAACAAAATAACGTTCTTGATAAAAACTTTATATAATTTTTGTCAGCAGTTTCCATTATTTTTTCTTTTGGTTTAATTTTTTAGCGGGAGCTGTGCGCTTTGGTTTTTTGGTCTGCTGTGCTGCATAAAAAGATTTATCAATCCACATGGCAAGTTTGGCTGGGTTTTCTAGAATGTCTACGGGCAGTTGCCAGTAGCTCATAATAACCTTCTTGCCCTGCTTGTTTTCATACGAAAAGGGCTGGGAACCATATTCTTCAAAACGTTTTTCGTCGCCCTTGTCCACTTTAAAAAATAAAACATCGTTGATAATTAGGGCAAAGCAGAGGTCGTTTTTATAAATTCCATAGCCGCCAAACATTTTGCGTGCTTTAATGTTGCCGTGTGGCGACAGGGCATCTAAAACATAATCGACAAAACCGTTATTATTCATACCGCGGACCTTTTGACTAATTTAATTTTTCTTTACAACGCACTATAACTCTATACTTTTACTTTTAACACGAACGCTTATAAAAATCACGTTTGAAGGGATAGACCATGAAGTTTTATGCTTGTTTATTTGCTGTTACCAGCTCGCTTTTTTCTGGCATGTGCCTTGCCAAGCCGTTGGCTGTTGGCGCCAAAGCGCCCGACTTTACCTTAAAAAACGATGCGGGTGTTGATTGCTCGTTGCACGATTTTGTGGGTAAAAAGGTTGTTTTGTATTTTTATCCAAAAGATAGCACGCCTGGTTGTACCAAAGAAGCTTGTTCGTTGAGAAACAGTTACGATGATTTTAAAAAGAATGACATTGTGCTGTTGGGCGTAAGTTATGACTCAGTTTCTTCACACAGAAAATTTAAAGAAAAACATAACCTGCCGTTCCCGCTGTTGAGCGATAGCAAGAAAAAAGTGGCCAAAGCGTATGGCGCTGCTTCAACGTGGCTCTTCTTTTTTACCGCGCCAATTCCTTCACGCATTACCTTTTTGATTGATGAAAAGGGGGTGATTGTGGCAGTGATTAAAGATGTTGATGTTTCAAATCACGCTAAGGAAGTTCTGAAGGCGTTTGGAATTTGAAATTTACAAAAAAATTATGCTCACTTAACTTTTCTTGTACTTCTTGCAAAAACTCATGTACTTGATCTGGGTTCATAAGCGAACCTATTTTGCAGGTAAATTCCGCAATTTCTTTTGCAAGATTTTGTTCAGACAATTCAACGATTCCTTGGATACCATTTTTCAGTGCGTTGTAGTACATCATGATTTCTGTCTCTTTGTTTTGGTCGGCATCGAGCGTCCAATCTTTTAAAGACAAGTGTACAAGAGTTTCTACATATTCAATAATTTCTTGTTGGTGGGAGAGGGCGTACTCTGACATTGCGCTAAAAGTATGAGAAAATAAGAGGTTGATTATTTCGCGGCCTTTTGCAATGACAAATGGTACTCCAAGTTCTTTTTTACGATCAAAAAATATCTCAAGAACAGCTGTTGCCGAAGGGACGAGTAATAGTTCGATATTTGGCTTCATGGCAAGAGAACGAGCTATTTTTTCGACATACGCAATGCCTCTGCCCAAAGAGCCTCTCTTTTTGTGAAATTTGCACCATATGCCCAGAAGTGAAGATAAAACGTCACGAGCGTCACTAAATTTACATGCTTCTTCAATGAGACGCATGGCATATGCTTCTGCTGCTTCAGGATTGTTTTGAGTTTCGCTCATAAATTCAATAATTTTACCTGCAGAAAAGTGCAAATCTGGCTCCATATTCCAAGGAACTCTTGGATCTTGGCTGCGAGAAATAAGAGATAAAAAAGCTTCTTTATATGCTGCAAATCTGGCTTCTGAATAAGGAAGTGTGCCGTGAGCGATGCTGAGTATAAGTATGTTGAGTCCGTCAGTAGCGGGTTGATAATTTTTCTCATGTATGAATTTTTTTACGGCATCAAAGCAGCCATCTGCTTGTTCCTGAGAAGTGATAAGTATCTCAATTTCAGATGCCCTTTCAAATATTGAAGGAACGGCGGTAAACTTGCCGCCTTCTAAAAATTGTCTGAAGGGTTCATATTTTTTTAAAAAGGATATAGTTGATGGACGTACTTCTCCTTCGATCAAAAACTTGCCATTAACAAATGCTCTGGCCAGTGAGTGAAGAGTCATGAAATGTTGGTGTGTTGCCAACAGGGCTGTTGCAACCAAGAAAATGCGTGAAAAAAACTTACTCATTAAAATCTCCTTTAACCAATTGCTTTGCATAATGCGAACAGTTAAGTGGGAGATTACAGCATAATGTTGATGTGTCAAATTACGCTGTCTTGTGCTTTTTCCGTTTCCATAGATTTATCGCTCATAAAATATTGTTAGCTTTGTTTTTCGGCTTTTTTTATCATCGCAGCCATTTCGATAGGTATCTTTTTTTTGATACCTTTACCCATCAATAATGCCCAAAAAAGCGCCAAGGGTCCACGTATTTCAGTTTTAAAGGTGACGGTTGATTTGCCGTTTCTTTCAGTTACAAAGTGTGACATAACAAAGCGTGCAAGGGGGACGTTAGCTTCTTGAACAAATAAGTGCATGGGCTCAACCTTGGCGAGTTTGGTTTGTAAGAGTGGGCCAGTTTTGAATTTAAGCGTGCCAGTTGTGCCCGTTGTGAAGGGGCCGTTGAGCGTGCTGAACTCGAGGTCATGGTCCCAGGTATTCCAGGTGGCAATATCTTGCCAGATGTGCCAGATTTGAGAAGGGGTTGCTGTTGTTTCTATAGTATTTTTGATGATGAGCATGCATTTTCCTTAAAAAAACCTATCGAGATAGCAAAGATACTAGTCCACGTCCTACTGCCGCAATACCAAAACCGGTAAGCAATACGCCGGCAGTTTTATTAATCAGTGATAAGGTACGTAAAGAAATCTTTTGGTGAAAGTATGTCAAAAGTCCTATCAACACAAGCACTACAAGCAGTGCTCCCACAATGACGCCAAAGATGAGGGTAAGGGAAGATGTAAGTGACTGTGAAGCGACATCAAGCCCCGCAAACATCATGGTGTAGGAAATAATCGTTACTGGGTTGGTGAGGGTGAGTAAGAATGTTGAAAACCAGGCATTAAACCCATTTCCCTTAGCAATTACTTTTTCAGTAAAGGGCTTGACGTGGTTGGTGTACGTAGTAATACCCAGATAAAGAAGAAATAGGCCGCCAAGCAACACAATAATTGGCTGGTAGGCTAGGAGGTAATGAGCAACAACGGTGAGCCCAACTGCTGCAATCAGCGCATAGAAAACATCGGCCGTCATAGCTCCAAGGCCGCACAGTAGTCCGGTAAGAACGCCATCATTGAGTGTTCGTTGAATGATAAGAAAAAAAATTGGACCGGGGATGATGGCCATGGTTATGCCAAAAACAAGGCCTTTGAAGAGGGCGATAATTAATGGATTCATATTCTAATTTTCCGTTAAGAAGATTTTTATGAGTTCGAACTTGACCAATTAACTAGCCTACCAGAAACGCTTTTTTGCGAAAGCTCTGCCTGACGAAGATTTTAAATACTATTCAAAAGCGATTGCTTTTGCTTCTATTCTAAAAGCTAGGCACAATTCTAATTGCCAAGGTTTATATTTTGCTGTGTGAATCGACTTGCCGTAGTTGTGTTCAGCAAGGCGTTGCTTAAGATTTGTTGTGTAGCCCGTGTAAATCATTTCGGGGTATAACTCGGAACGTAGAAGATAAACGTAATACATATTTTTATAATGAAAGCCCGTCTACGTCAAGACTACGACGGGCAGTCTTCGCTTCACGGTTCTATTGTAACTTATTTTCATTTAAGAAGATGGCCTGCCAGTCGTAGCTACGAAGTAGCGAAGACTGGCTCCCCGAGCAGGACTCGAACCTGCGACCTAACGATTAACAGTCGTGTGCTCTACCAACTGAGCTATCGGGGAA